>NZ_JBEOVJ010000017.1:0-120243 GCF_040295435.1 Streptomyces sp. NPDC002809 | reverse complement strand
GCCGCACGCGAGCAGGGCGCGGTAGCGCAGGAGCTGGCGGAACTGGTCCCGCAGCAGCGCGGGTTCGTCCTGGTCCTCCAGGGCGCGGATCGGGTGGGTCATCGGCGGTCTCTCCCTTCGGCGTCCTGAAGGACCTCGGTGAGCAGTGCGTCGAAGCGGGCGAGCCCGGCTTCCCGGCCGAGGTGGCTGGCCACGTACAGGGGTCCGTGGGAACCGAGTTCGTCGGCTGCGGCGGGTTCCTCGACGAGTTTGCGGACCGCCGCGAGTACCGCGGCCGGATCCTCGGGCGCGACGAGGAGTCCGGCGCCCGAGCGCTGCACCTCCTGGGCGGTGCCGCCCCCGTCGGCCACGGAGGCTATGACGGGGCGGCCCGAGACGAAGTACGAGGTGAGCTTGGAGGGCACGCTCATGTCGAGCACGGACGCGCGCTGGGTGACGGCGAGGACGTCGGCGGCGGCCAGGACGTCGGTGAACTCGTCCGCGCCGGCGGGCGGCAGGAAGTCGAGGTTGGTCAGGCCGGACGCACGGGCCAGCAGGGCGTCGCGCTGGTTGCCGTCCCCCATCAGGACGATGCGGATCTCGGGGGCGAGCCGTGCCGCGTCGACAAGGACCTCCAGCCCCTGTTTGAGCCCCATGTTGCCGGAGTGCAGCACGACAGGGGTGCCCTCGCGCCAGCCGAGGCGGGCCCTGGTCGTGGCACGGTCGGCCGAAGGCGCCTGGACATGGCTCCAGTTGGGAACCAGCCGGATGCGGTCCGGGGCCACCCCGTAGGCGGTGACCCGGGGGACGAAGCTCTCGTGGATGACGCCGACCAGCGTCGCGGCCCCGAGGGCGTAGCGCTCGGCCCGTGAGGCGAGGGCGGCCGCCCGGCCGCCGCCCCGGATGCCGCTCTGCGCGGCGGCGGCGCCCATCAGGTCCTGCACGACAGGTATGTAGGGGATGCCGTGCCGACGGGCCAGCCGGGCGCCGATGACACCACCGGCGAGACTCGGCAGCTGGGAGATCACCACGTCGGGCCGCAGCGCGGGCGGGGCTGCGAGGCCGTGCGCTAGCACGCTCGCCTCGAAAGCGGCTCTGCGCAGGGCGCTCTGCCGGGGCGGCACATAGTGTCTTCGCCGGTGGACCGTGACGCCCGAGCGCCGCTCCTCGGCCCGCCACACGCCCCGGTAGGCCGCCTCGGTCCGCCAGGACGGGTAGTGCGGCATGCCGGTCAGCACATGGGTGTCGGCCCCTGAGCGGGCCCAGTGCTCGGCGAGCTGGGCGGCGTACGGGCCTATGCCGGTCAGCTCCGGCGCGTAGTTCGTCGAGACCACCAGCAGACGGCGGCCGTCGAGCGGTCTGTGGTGCTCTGTTTCTGGCATCGGACGATCACCCTCCCCCGGAGCCACCTGTGTTCCCCCCAAGGAACAGCCCCAAAAGTGAGCTTATCCGTTCACGAGATGCGCAAGTGGTCTTCACAGTAAGGTCGTTGCACGATCAACACCGATACCGATATCCCACCGGACCGGATGCCATGTCCGGACACCTTCCGGTGGGACACGGACATCACGTTCACACCGTGGGGGGAGAGAACGGATGGTGCACAGGGTCGGCTACGCGCCGGGGGTCTACGACCTGTTCCACGTAGGCCACCTCAACATCCTGCGACATGCCCGCAGTCAGTGCGACTACCTGGTCGCGGGGGTCGTGTCGGACGAGATGGCCGCACTGGCCAAGGGTCACAGGCCGATCATTCCGCTGCCGGAGCGGCTGGAGATCGTCCGGAGTGTGCGGTACGTGGACGCGGCATTCGTCGAGACGGTGCCGGACAAGGTCGAGACCTGGCAGCAGGTCAGGTTCGACGTCATCTTCAAGGGGGACGACTGGCGCGACACGGAGAAGGGCAAGCGCCTCGAACGCGACTTCGCCGAAGTCGGCGTGGAGGTTGTCTACTTCCCGTACACCGTGCACACGTCCAGCACCCAGCTGCGCCGGGCGCTGGACACGTTGGTCAGCCTGCCCGGAGCGCTCTCAGCTCCCTGAACCACTTGCCGAGAAACGCCACCAGGAACAGTGCGTGCACGGCGGCGAGCACGGCGTATCCGGTCCGGAACGCCGTCTCGTCGCCGAGCAGCAGGAACACCAGGCAGAACACCCCGTAGTCGGCCGGCAGCAGCACCACGGCCCGTAGCCGGGAGACGGGTGCGGGCGCCGCCGCACCGCCCGCCGGAGCGGGACCGGCGGCAGCCTTGCCCAGCTGTTCACGCAGCAGCCCCGCGCAGAAGGTGAGCACCGCGACGAACAGGAAGCCGAGCGGCAGGAGCAGCCAGCCGTCCGACGGCAGAGCGAAGTAGCGGTGGAACGAGATCAGTACGACGGTGTGGACCAGAATCATCTTGGCGCAGTCGACGACGTGGTCCAGCCATTCCCCGTCCGGCCCGCCGCGGCCGGTGAGCCGGGCGAGCTGCCCGTCGGCCGAGTCGAGCGCGAAGCCCACGGCCAGCCCCAGGTAGACCAGGACGGCCAACCCCCAGGAGGGGCGGACCAGGGCCACCGAAGCGAGGGCGGCGAAGGTGAACGCCGCACTCACCAGGGTGACCTGATTGGGTGTCATGCCGAGCCGGAACGCGACGGCCGCGAAGACCCGCCCGGCCGGCCGGTTCACGTACCGCGAGTACAGCGACACTCCCTTGGCCGACTTCTGCGCCCCGCGCAGCTCACGCAGCACCGTACCCGTGCTATTCATACGCCCCCCAGCGTGTCGCCGTTGCCCACAGCTCCGGCGGCATCTCGGACCTTGCCGCCGGAGCCGCATCATGGCACGCGCGTCCGCGTGCGGGGGCGGGATCACCGCGACCCGTCCCGGACCGGCCGGAAGGGGCGCCCTGCCGGGGTGCCTCGCGTCAGGCGGTGGCGGTCCGGCACTCCGGGTGACCCCAGCCATGATCGTTCTTGGCGATCATGTCCTTGGCCGCGTACGCCTTTCCGCAGTGGCACCGGCCGGAGAACTTGGCGCGGATGGTCGCTCCGGCCCGGGCCGCGCTCCCCGTCTTCTTCGTCGCGCCGGCCGCCTTCCGTCCTTCGGTGGCACGGGAGGGCGCGGGAACCGGCAGGTCCGCGGAGCCCTGCGAGGTGCCGGCCGCGCGCTGCGCGACGGCCACTTCACTGGCAGCCTGGTCGGCCAGGGCGTTCAGCGGATCGCCGTCGACCTGATGGGCCGGCACGTAGACGAACTGCACGGCCCGCCCGGTCAGCAGGGTGTCGATGCGGGCCACCAGGTCGCGGTTGGCGACGGGTTTGCCGGCCGAGGTCTTCCAGCCGTTGCGCTTCCAGCCCGGCAGCCACTTGGTCACCGCGTTCATCGCGTACTGCGAGTCCATCCGGACTTCGAGCGCCACGGCCGGGTCGAGTGACTCCAGCAGTTCCTGGAGGGCGGTGAGCTCGGCGACGTTGTTGGTGGCCGTGCCCAGCGGCCCCGCCTCCCACCGCAGCGGCCTGCCCTCCGCGTCGGCCACCACATAGGCCCAGGCCGCGGGCCCCGGATTACCCTTCGACGCCCCGTCACACGCGGCGATCATGCGCTCGTTCATACCCCTGATCATGCCAGCCGGACAGCCCTGCTCACGCCGGTCCCGAAGCACGGTGCCGCACAGCGCCGGCCAGGGCCTTTCGCGCACACCGGACCCCCGCGAGCACGGCGTGATCCGGAAGAGGCCCTGGGCACCCCACCCACGCCACCTGCCACTCTCACCGTACGTGACGCTTCGGGGTGCGATGCTCACGCAGCGCTGCTTCCCTGAAGGGGCCCGCTCTTCCCTACCGTTCAAGGAGCGACGATGAGCGTTGCAGGAGAAACCGGCCGAGCCCAGCAGATGCGCGAGAAGGCCAGGCACATGACCGAGGCCGCGGAGCGCACGAGCGATCCGGAGCAGCGGCGCCGGCTCCAGGAGAAGGCCCGGAAGCTGCACGAGCAGAGCGAGCAGCAGGACGTCCGGGCCGGCAGCGACCGCCCCGCCTAGTCACCCGCGGCGCACACGCGGACGATGGGCTGCCACCCTTCCATGAGGGGGTGGCAGCCCATCGGCGTACGCGCGCCGCGCATGCGCCTGTCCAGGACACCGAAGGCCCGCCCGGGGGAGGTTGATCACCGCTCCCTACGATGGACCCCTCACCGAGGACGTCACGTCGGCGCCCCACAGGAGCGAGGGAGCTTGCATGAGCCGCCATCCCGTCACCGTGGTCACCGGCGGCAGCCGTGGCATCGGAGCCGCGGTCTGCGTACGTCTGGCGTCCGACGGCCATGACATCGCCCTGGGCTACCGCTCCGACGCGGCAGCGGCGGAGAGTGTCGCCGCGGTCGTACGGAATACCGGCAGGCGCTGTGTCACGGTGCGGGTGGACACGACCGACGAGGCCGCCGTCGACCTGCTTTTCGAAACCGCTGCGGCAGAGCTCGGCCCGGTCACCGGTCTGGTCAACAACGCCGGGGTGGGCGGCCCGACGGGTCCGCTCGCCGACGCCGACGCGGCCGGGCTCCGGCGCGCCCTCGACGTCAACGTCGTCGGTTACCTGCTCTGCGCGCGGCGCGCCGTGCGCGACATGAGCCGGTCGGGCGGCGGGGCCATCGTCAACATGTCGTCGGCTGCGGCCACGCTCGGCAGCCCCGGGGAGTACGTCCACTACGCCGCGGCCAAGGCAGCCGTGGACACGATGACCGTCGGGCTCTCCAAGGAGGTCGCCGACGCCGGGATCCGCGTCAACGCGGTGGCCCCTGGGATCATCCGGACCGGTTTCCACGCCGACCCGGAACGCCCCGACAAGGCTGCCGCCGGGATTCCTCTGGGCCGGCCGGGACAGCCCGAGGAGATCGCCGGTGCCGTCGCGTGGCTGCTCTCGGACGACGCCTCGTACGCCACCGGGGCGATCCTGAGGGTGGCGGGCGGTCGCTGACGTCCGGTTGTACCGTGCAGCGGTGACCGGTCCCGGCGGGCTTCCGCTGCTCTTCCTCGATGTCGACGGCCCCCTCATCCCGTTCGGCCCCCGCGCCGGCGGGCACCCCGTGTACCCGGGAAGCCCGCTTCCACCGGCAGCCGGGGCGAATCCGCTGCTCGACAGGATCGACCCGGCTCTCGGGCCCCGGCTCGCCGCGCTCGCGTGCGAGCTGGTCTGGGCGACGACGTGGACGGACGAGGCGAACGCGGTCGTCGCACCGCGACTCGGCCTGCCGGAACTCCGCGTGGTCACCTGGCCCGCCCCTTCGGAGGAGGAGGAGCGGGACACGCGGGCGGGGCTCCACTGGAAGACACGCACTCTCGTCGGCTGGGCCGCGGGGCGCGCCTTCGCATGGGTGGACGACGAGATCACCGAGCGGGACCGGCGCTGGGTGGCGGCCCACCACGGCGGGCCGTCCCTGCTCCACCGCGTCGATCCCGGACTCGGACTGACCGACGCCGACCTGCGGCTGCTCGACGTCTGGCTGCGGACCGTCTGAGGGCCGCGCGCCCGGGTCACACCGGGGCGGTGCCGCGCACCAGCAGGAGCGCCACGTCCGCCCCGGCGACGACGGCCGCGGCGGCGAGCGGCGCCTTGCGCCAGGTCCCGGCGAGCAGGAGCCCCGCGAGTGCCGCCGGAACCGAGACGGCGAGCGTCACCGCTCCCCACGGACCGGCCGGGCCCGCCGGGCCGAGCGCCAGGACCACGGAGGCCGCCACGAGGGGAACCGGCAGCAGCAGGCCGGTGGCGGTGGCGCCCAGCCGGTGCGGAAGGCCTCTCACGCCGTTGCTCAGATCGTCCTCGATGTCGGGCAGGACATCACCCAGGTGAGCCGCCAGCCCCAGTAGCGCACCGGCGGTCACCGCCCACCACGTCGGTCCGGGGCGGGCGGGCAGGGTCAGTGCGGCCACGGCGGGCAGGGTGCCGAACCCGATGACGTACGGGAGCCAGGACAAGGCCGTGGCCTTCAGCTTCAGGTTGTACGCCCAGGCAGCCGCCACGGCCGCCAGATGCAGCACGCCGGCGAGCGGGCCGCAGGCCAGGGAGAGCGGAACGCAGAGCAGGGCGGCGGTGGACGCCGCCGTCCAGACCGCTCCCCTGCTCACCGCCCCCTCGGCCACCGGTTTGCCTCTGCGTCCGGAGGCGGCGTCCCGCCGGGCGTCGAAGGCGTCGTTGCACCAGCCCACGGAGAGCTGGCCGCTCAGCACGGCGGCGACGAGGAGGACGCAGCGGATCCTGTCGAGGCCGGCGCCCGCGCCCAGGGCGCCCGCGGTCGCGGTCACCGCGACCACCGGCCCCGGATGGCAGGAGCGGGTCAGCGCCGCTGCGCGGCGGAGCGGCCATGCGGTCGCGGCGTAGGCGCGGGACGGGTCCGGAGTGCCCATCCCGTGATCGTAGGTACTCCGGACACCGAGAACCTGACAGCCGCACGGGTTGTTTGCGGTGTTTTGTCCACCATGTGGGGCAGGGATGGGCCATGACGCCTGACAAGCAGGGCTCGGGATGAGCCGGATCGCAGCCGTGCACGGCACCCTGGCCCCGTACCGCCACACCCAGCGCGAGATCACTGACATGGTGGCCCGCACCTGTCTGCCGCAGGGGGCCGACCGGCGGGTCCTGGACCGGCTGCACGAGAACGCCCGGGTGCGCACCCGGAACATGGTGCTGCCACTGGAACGCTACGCGGAGCTGGACGGTTTCGGCGACGCCAACGACGTGTTCATCGGAGCGGCGGTCGACCTCGGTGCCGAGGCCCTGCGCGGGGCGCTGCGGACGGCGGGGCTGCGGCCCGCCGACGTGGACCTGCTGATGTTCACCTCCGTCACCGGAGTCGCGGCTCCCTCCGTGGACGCCCGGCTGGTGGGGCGTCTCGGCCTGCGGCCGGATGTGAAGCGGCTGCCGGTCTTCGGGCTCGGCTGCGTCGCCGGGGCCGCGGGAATCGCCCGGCTCCACGACTACCTGCTCGGCCGGCCCGACGACGTGGCGGTGCTGCTCTCGGTCGAGTTGTGTTCCCTCACCTTCCAGCGGGACGACGCGTCGCCCGCCAATCTGGTGGCGACCGCACTGTTCGGTGACGGTGCGGCCGCGGTGGTGGCGCTCGGCGAGGACCGGGCGTCCGCTGCCGGGCCCGAGGTGGTGGCCACCCGCAGCCGGCTGTATCCGGACACCACGCACGTGATGGGCTGGGACATCCGTGATTCCGGCTTCAAGGTGGTGCTCGATCCGGGCGTTCCGGAGGTGGTGCGCCGCTATCTGGCCGACGACGTACGGGACTTCCTGGCGGAGCACGGGCTCAAGCCGAAGGACGTCGCCCACTGGGTGTGCCACCCGGGCGGGCCCAAGGTCCTGGAGGCCGTCACCGATGTCCTCTCGCTCCCCGACGGCGCGCTCGACGTCACCTGGCGCTCGCTCGCCGAGGTGGGAAACCTTTCTTCGTCCTCGGTGCTCCACGTCCTGCGGGACACGCTGGAACAGCGGCGGCCCGAACGGGGTTCGCCCGGGCTGCTGATGGCCATGGGCCCCGGATTCTGCTGCGAACTGGTGCTGCTGCGCTGGTAGGTCGGAGGACACATGATCTGGTACACCGCGCTGGTGCTGGCCGTGGCGGTCGAACGCCTCGCCGAGCTCGCCGTCGCCCTGCGCAACACGCGCTGGGCGCTGGCCAGGGGCGGGACCGAGTCGGGTCGCGGCCACTATCCGGCGATGGTCGCCCTGCACACCGCGCTGCTGGCGGGGTGCCTGGCCGAGGCCGGACTGGCCGACCGGCCGTTCGTGCCTCTGCTCGGCTGGACGACGGCGGCCGTGGTGGTGGCCGCACAGGCCTTGCGCTGGTGGTGCATCCGTACGCTCGGGCCCCGGTGGAACACGCGCGTCATCGTGGTCCCGAGGCTGCCGCTGGTGACCGCCGGACCGTACCGCCTGCTGCGCCACCCGAACTACGTCGCCGTGGCCGCAGAGGGGATCGCGCTGCCGCTCGTCCACGGCGCGTGGGTGACCGCGGCGCTCTTCACGGTGCTCAACGCGGCGCTCATGGCCGTACGTGTCCGGTGCGAGGAGGCGGCGCTCGCCGCCGCGCCGGCCGGGGGCGTGCCGGCGTGATCGACGTCCTGGTCGCGGGCGGCGGCCCGGCCGGCCTTGCGGCGGCGATCCGGGCGGCCTCGCTCGGCATGGAGTGCGTCGTCGTCGAACCCCGCACCGCCCCCGTCGACAAGGCGTGCGGCGAGGGGATCATGCCCAGCGGGGTCGCCGCGCTGCGGGCCCTGGGCGTAGAGGTCTCCGGCCACCCCTTGCGCGGGATCCGCTACCTGGAGGGCGCGCGCAGCGCGGAAGCCGAGTTCCGTGGCCGGACCGGGCTCGGCGTCCGGCGGACCGCGCTGCACATCGCGTTGCACACGCGGGCGGTGGAGCTCGGCGTGCGGATCGTGCCGGACAGAATCAGGGACGTGCGGCAGGGTCACGACCGGGTGGCCGCCTGCGGGCTGACCGCCCGCTGGCTGATCGCGGCCGACGGGCTGCACTCGCCCGTGCGCCGCGGGCTCGGCCTGGACGGCCCCGGCACCGCGGTCCGCCGGTACGGGCTGCGCCGGCACTACCGCGTCACGCCGTGGACGGAGTTCGTCGAGGTCCACTGGTCCCGGCACGGCGAGGCGTACGTGACGCCGCTCGGAAACGGCCTGGTGGGTGTGGCCGTGCTCAGCGGTGAGCGGCTCGCGTACGACAGGCATCTGGCGGCCTTCCCCCGCCTGGCAGCCATGCTCCTCGGCCAGGACACGGGTCCTGTGCGGGGAGCAGGCCCCTTGCGCCAGCAGGCGCGGGCGCGGCAGGCCGGCCGGGTGCTGCTGGTCGGCGACGCGGCGGGCTATGTGGACGCGCTGACCGGCGAGGGGGTCGCGCTGGCCGTGGCGACGGCCCGGGCGGCGGTGGACTCGCTGGCCTCCGGCCGTCCGCAGGACTATCCGGCCAGATGGGATCACCTGACCCGCCGTCATCGACTGCTCACCGCAGGGCTGTTGGCGCTGGCCCGCTGTCCCGCCACGGCGCGGATGATCGTTCCCGCCGCGCACCGGGCTCCGGCCCTGTTCCGCGCGGCGGTCCGGGCCCTGCAGTAGGAGTCCCGACCGTGCAACGAAGGGCAGGGCGGAGCGGAGCGGGGCCGGACGGAATCCGGGCAGGCGCAGGTCAGCGGCCCTGCAGGTAGCCTCGCACTCCCCAACACCGCATGATCATCATGAGGTTGCTGTGGCAGACTTCACCGAAGGAACGGTTTCACCTCATCTGTAACGGAGTTCGCCATGACGGCAGAGACGTCCCGGCCCCCGATAGACACCAGCAGGCCGCAGTCGGCGCGCGTCTACGACGCGCTCCTCGGCGGCAAGGACAACTACCCCGTCGACCAGGCAGTGGCGCAGCAGCTGCCCATCGAGGCGAAGATCGGCGCCCGGCAGAACCGTGCGTTCATGCACCGTGCCACGGCCTGGCTGGCCGCAGAGGGCATCGACCAGTTCCTCGACATCGGCACGGGCATTCCGACGGCACCGAACCTGCATCAGATCGCCCAGGAGATCAACCCCGGCTCACGGGTGGTCTACTGCGACAACGACCCGATCGTCCTGCGTCACGCCGAGGCGTTGCTGATCAGCCGGCCCGAGGGCGCCACCGACTACGTACCGGGGGACGTCCGCGAGCCGGACACCATCATCGAGGCGGCCCGCAAGGTCCTGGATTTCCGGCGCCCCGTCGCCCTCTCCATGCTCGGACTGCTGCACTTCCTGCCCGACGACGTCGACCCGGTCGGCATCGTCCGCACACTGACGGGCGCACTGGCACCGGGAAGCCATGTGGTGCTGTCCCAGGGCGCGTCCGACGTCAACCCGGAGAGGGGGCAGCAGGGTGCCGACGAGTATGACAAGGGCGGCATCCGGCTGGCACTGCGCACCCGGGACGAGTTCGCCCGGTTCCTCGAAGGACTGGACGTCGCCGAGCCCGGCCTGGTGACGGCCCCCGAGTGGTTCCGTGGGACACCCGCACCGGAACGGGAGCACAGCGGACTGTACGTGGCCGTCGCCCGCGTTCCGTAGCGGATCAGCGGAGAAGTCGAACAAGGAGAGAACCAGGATGGATTCGGAACAACGCCCCACCGCCGCATCGGTTTTCGACGCCCTCGGTGCCGAATACGAGCGCGCTTTCGCCGGCTCCGCCGCGCACCGCGCTTCTCTGGAGCTCCTGCTGGAGCAGCTCGATCCGGGCAGCCGGGTACTGGACATCGGCAGCGGTACGGGGCGGCCGACCGCCCAGGTGCTGACCGAAGCCGGCCACGAGGTGCTCGGCGTCGACGTCTCCCCTGTCATGGTGGACATCGCGTCCCGGCAGGTGCCCGCGGCCGAGTTCCGCTGCGCCGATGTCCGTGAACTGCCGTTGACCGACGGGAGTTTCGACGCGGTCTGCGTGTACTTCTCGCTCCTGCAGTTGTCGCGTGCCGAGCAGGCGGACGTACTGCGTCTGGCCGCTCGGGTGCTTCGGACCGACGGGCATCTGGCCGTGGCGACGGTGCCGCTGGACGTGGAGGGGGTGAGCGGCACGTTCATGGGCCAGCCGGTGCAGGTGACCAGCTTCGCCGAGGACGCGTTCACCGAGGTGGTGGAAGGAGCCGGATTCACGGTCCTGGCGCGGGAGACCGACCTGTTCGTCCCGGACCATCCTGCAGCGGTGCCCGAACCGCATCTCTTCGTGCTGGCGCGGCGGAGCCGCTGACGCGCCGTCGCGGGCGCAGGCTCGGAAAGATTTTCTCGCGGATGTGTCACGTTTCCCCGTCGGGGCGTTTCAGTGCAGTGCCGGACCGGCCACCGAGGCCGGCGAGAAGACACCGGCACCCGCCCGATGAGGAGCCTCCACCATGTCCGTCGCCCACGTCGTCGTCACTCTCGTCGCTGCCGCCATGGCCGGGTACTCGGCCGGCGCCCTGCTCTTCCGCGCCCAGTGGGTCGTCCAGGCCCTGACCGACTACAGCGTCCCCCGCTCCTGGTGGACCTGGCTCGGAGCGGCGAAGGCCGCCGGGGCCGTGGGCCTGGTAGCCGGACTGTTCGTACCGGTCATCGGGTTCCTGGCGGGGACCGGCCTGGTGCTGTACTTCGCCGGTGCGGTCGTCACGGTGATCCGGGCCCGCTGGTACACGCACATCCCCTTCCCCCTGGTGTACGCGGCACCGGTCGTCGGGGCCATGGCGCTGGGGCTCGCAGCCTGAACCATCTGCCGGGCGGCGGGGCGGCCGGCAGGCGGTTCAGGAATCGCACAGCCCGGGCCCACGCCCGGCCGCCGGTTCAGAGACACGCCGACGCGCGCGGGCCTGGCACGTTCCGACGCCCCCCCGCAGCGAAGTTGCATCTGCCGGGGCCATGAGGGCGGCGGGTACGGGCGCGCCCGGGCTGTGCGGCCCGCCACTGAGATGCCGAACCCCGCGCGAGGACATACCGTCCAGGTGGCTCATACCGCGCTTCGGGAGGTGTTGATGCGGAACGCGAGTCGCACCCGACGCCGCGCCTCCCGGGTACTGCCCAGGGAAACGGCACACCGGGGGTGCGTGCCTGGGGCCCCGCCCGTTGCGACGTTCACCCGTGCGGCGGCTCGTCGCGTGTCGGCCGTTCTGCTCGCCGTCTCGCTTCTGCTCTTCGCGGCGCCCCCGGCTTCGTACGGCGACGCCCCTCTCCTCCCGCCACCGGGCAGCGGTGGCGCCGTGACCGAAGGGTGCGGCGATGGGCCCGCTTCGTGCCACGGCGGCGTGAGGTGGCTGTACCGGTACAACTACTCGCTGGGGGTGCACCCTTTCACCAGCGCCCACGACGTGCGCCGACAGCTCACCGACAACTTCTGGCTGTTCCCGGTGAGCGGTGGCTGTCCGGCCCGGATCCGGCCGGCGGACGAGTGCGATCTGCTGGGCGGAAACCCGGTCCGGGTGGAGGCCGTCGGTGACACCGACCTGCAGATCTCGACCCTGCCCGGCCACGACCTGGGCGACGGTCTGCACATCCGGTTCGCGTTCACCCGCACCTTCGGCTTCCACTACCTGGTCGTGAGCGCCTGGCAGGACCGGCCGACGCGGTGCACGGAGAGCGTGTGGTGCGGTGCGGCGAGCCGGGCCGGCGCCTGGGCGCTGTGGAAGGTGCTGTCCGGGACGCTGGCGGTCACGGCGTACGCCGCCTGACCGAACGCGCGATCCGCGGCGTGGTGCGCTACTGCCGGGCGCCGGCGCTGTCCGGCTCCTCTTCCGGTGTCGCCGAGTCGAGTGCGGCCGTGAGCCGGTCGAGGCGGTCCCGCAGCTCGTTGATCTCGTCGAGGTCGAAGCCCGTCGCGGCGGCGATCCGGCGGGGCACGAGCCGTGCCCGCTCCCGCAGGTCCGCGCCCTCGTCCGTGAGGTGCACGTGCACGGAGCGCTCGTCACGGGCGCTGCGCTCGCGTCGCACCAGGCCCGCCGCCTCCAGTCGCTTCAGCAGCGGCGACAGCGTGCCGGAGTCGAGCCGCAGGTGCTGCCCGAGCACCTTCACCGGCAACTCGCCGTGTTCCCAGAGGACCAGCATCACGAGGTACTGGGGGTAGGTGAGCCCCAGGTCCTTGAGGAGCACCCGGTAGACGCTGCCGAAGGCGCGCGAGGCGGCGTTCAGGGAGAAACAGATCTGCTGGTCGAGGCGGAGGTAGTCAGCCTCGGACGAGGCCTCGCGGGTGCGGCTGGGCGTGGCGGTCATGGATTCAGCATAGCGCCGCTCACCCCATTTGATTGTGCACAATTCAATTGTGTGCTTCACTTCAGGGAAGCGGCCGGACCGCCGCAGGAACATGACCTTCGAGAGGAACGGTTTCCATGGAATC
Source organism: Streptomyces sp. NPDC002809 (assembly GCF_040295435.1). NCBI lineage: Bacteria > Bacillati > Actinomycetota > Actinomycetes > Kitasatosporales > Streptomycetaceae > Streptomyces > Streptomyces sp. NPDC002809. Next base: position 107,412 of record NZ_JBEOVJ010000017.1, on the reverse strand, counting down.
GATCTACACCGCCGTCGCCACCGCCACCCACGGCCGTGACGGGCGCGCCGTGAGCTCCGACGGCAAGCTGGATCTGCAGCTGGCCATACCGGTGGAGATGGGCGGAAACGGTCAGGGCACGAACCCGGAGCAGCTGTTCGCCGCCGGCTACGCCGCGTGCTTCGCGAGCGCCCTGGGCCTCGTGGGCCGGCAGGCCAAGGTCGATGTGACCGACGCCGCCGTGACGGGTGAGGTCGGCATCGGCAAGCAGGGCGAGGGCTTCGGCCTCGCGGTGACGCTGCGCGTGGAGCTTCCCGGGACCGTCGACGAGGCCACCGGCCGCAAGCTGGTCGAGCAGGCTCACCAGGTCTGCCCGTACTCGAACGCGACCCGCGGCAACATCCCGGTCCAGCTCGTCATCGAGTAGTCGAGCAGTCGAGCAGCGGATTCACGGCGGCGACGGAAGCGTCGCCGCCCGTCCCGCGGTTGAGAACCTCCCCGTGGGGCGTGCGTCAGGCGTTGAGGACCTCCCCGTGGGTGTGCGTCAGGCGTGGAAGCCGTTGCAGACGACCGAGGTGTACTCCGAGGGCCCGCCCTCGACGTGGTAGATCACGACGGTCCAGTCGCCCCGGTCGTCCCCCACCGGGATCCCGTCGACGGCGCGTTCGCCGAAGTGAGCCCGGAAGTCGTCGGGGTACCTGAGCCTGATGGTGCCGCCGGAGGACCAGAGCGAGTAGAGGTCGACCGGTTTGCTGGTGAAGCCGATGCCCTTGCCGACCGACGTGAGCGGACGGCCGGTGGCCCGGTCGGTCTCGTGCGGGGGCCGTACCCCGACGGAGACGTAGTAGGGCGCGGGCCGTTTCCCCTTCCCTACGTCCTTGGGGCGCATCGACACGGTGGCCGTGTCCGCGCCGGTCGTGTGCGAAACGAAGGACGTCAGGCCGTCCGGTGGCACTTCCTCGGGGAAGTTGTCCGGATCACAGGAACCACCCCCCATGGCGGCCTGCACCGAATCCGGGGACAGGGTCCAGCGGTCCTGCGAGACACGGTCGTTCGCCAGGTGATCCGGAGGTCCGGCGGCCGGTTCCTCGCCGTCCGGTTCCTCGCCGTCCGGATCCTTGCCGTCCGGACTCCTGCCCGCCGGACCGGACGCGGCCGGCTGCCCGGACCGGGTGGCCTCGGGCCCGGCCGCGCTGCCGCCCTTGTCGTCCGATCCCGGGAGCAGCCAGACCGTCAGTGGTACGGCGAGCGCCACCGCGCACACCGCGAGCCATGTCGTGCCCCTCGGGGCGCGTCCGGAACGGCGCCGCCGGTCCGGGCCGTCTGACGGAGCCGTGGTTCCGGGCGCCCGCGTCGGCTCGGTCGCCGCCGGTCCCGCGGCCTCCCGCGTGGCCGGCCCGCCTCCCTCCGGCCGGGCACCGGCCCCCGTTCCCGCAGCCCGCACGGTGTCCGGTTCCGGCCCCACCCCTGGCTGCGGTCGCGCACCGGACACCGTGGACGGCGTGTCCTCGTACCCGGGTACGTGCACGGGGTCGGCCGCCTGCACCACCGCGCGGTAGTGGGGGTCGGACGCCAGTGGAGAGTCCACGGCGCAGCCGGCGATCACGGCGGCCGGGTCCGGTCGCTCCCCCGGATCCTTGGCGACGCAGGCACGGATCAGTGCGGCCAGCGCCGGCCGCACCCCCTCCAGGTCGATGTCCTCGTACACGGTCCGGAAGTTCACGGCCGCCGCGTCGCCCGCACCGTACGGGGGCCGGCCCGTCGCGGTGTACGCGAGGGTCGCGCCCAGCGCGAAGACGTCCGCCGGCGGCCCCGCCTCGTTGCGAAGCAGCACCTCGGGGGCCGTGAAGCCGGGGGTCCCCGACGCCATCCCCTCGCGGGTGAGGATGGTCTGCTCCAGCCCTCGCGCGATCCCGAAGTCGATGAGCTGCGGTCCCTGCGGCGACAGGATGACGTTCTGCGGCTTCAGGTCGCGATGCGTGACCCCGTGGACGTGGACGGCGGCCAGCCCCTCGGCGAGCGCGGCGAGCAGGCGCAGCGCGCTGTCCGGCGGGAAGGGCCCGCGCGCGCCCACGGCGCCGCGCAGGGTGGGCCCGGCGACGTACTCGGTGGCCAGCCAGTAGGGGGACGCGTCGAGCGAGGCCTCGATCAACTGCGCCGTGTACGCGCTGCGTACGGTCTCGACCGTCGCGGCCTCCCGCCTGAAACGCGCCAGGGCTTCGGGGTGATCGCTGATCTCGTCGCGGATGACCTTCACCGCCACCAGCCGTCCACCGGGAGAACGGCCGAGGTACACCTGCCCCATGCCACCCGCGCCGAGGCGGGCGAGCAACTGGTAGGCGCCTATTCGCGCGGGGTCCTGAGGCCGCAGTGCATCCACGGCCCGACTGTGCCATATCCGTCCGCGCTGCGGACCGGCAGGTGACAACTCGCCCTGTTCTCCGGGGCGGTAGCCCGCCGGCGCGGCAACCGGAAACAGCGCCGGGGACGGTTCGCAGCCGAGTGGACCGTCGCACCGGTCCGGATGCGGTCGCAGCCCCCGGAGCCTCAGTGGGGAAGCGAGAGCTGCCTGGACACGCGGACAGCGGAGGACAGCAGTCCCTCCCTGACCTGAGTGGTCCGGTACATCCGGTCCGACCGGAAGGAGATCCCGAGGGAGCCGACCTGATCGCCGTTGTACACAGGCACCGCGATGCAGGTGGTGCCGCGGGCGTACTCTTCCCGGTCCATGACCAGCGGCACGGCCGACGAGGCGTCGAGCTGCTGGATCAGTTCCTCCGGGCGGGTGATGGTCCGGGGTGTGAGTCCGGCGAGGGAGTGCCGGGACAGGTAGTCGGCACGCGCCTCCTCGTCCAGTTCGCGCAGCACGCTCTTGCCCAGGGCGGTCGCATGTCCGGCGTCCTCGAAGCCCGCCCAGAGATCGACCCGTGGCGTCCTGGCGCTGTCGACGATCTCCATGACCCGGATCTCGCCGTCCACGTAAAGGGTCAGATAGACGGCGGCCAGAAGATCGTTCCTCAGCGCTGTGAGAACGGGGCGCACACGCTCCGGCAGCTCCTGGCCGTCGCGTCCCCCGCCAGGCCCGGTGCCCGCGTCGGCGAGGACGTACGTCCCGTCGCTCAGCTCCGTCACGAAGCCGTCCCGGGCCAGGCCGGGCAGCAGCTCGCGGACCGTGACGAGAGGAAGCCCCGCTTCCCGGGCCAACTGCTGCGCGGTCGCCTCGCTCGCGCGCGCCCCGACGGTCTCCAGCAGGCGGAGCGCACGTCTGACGGCCGTGACGGGCTCAGGTCCGGCTTGGTCGGCCATGCCCCCAAGCATCGCCCCGCGCGGCGGGAGCGGCAAGGCGTCCCGCCGTGGGGGCGCCGGGCCCCGGCAGGAGAGGCACGCGTGGCGGGTGAACGTTCCTCCGGTGGAGAGGAGGGAGAGCAGGGCCTCACCGGTCGGACGGCGGGGGTACACCCCCGCTCTCCGGTCGGACGGCGGGGGTACACCCCCGCTCTCCGGTCGGATGGCGGGGGTATACCCCCGGGCATAGCCTGCCGGAAGGCGTCGCTTCGTCAGCTGCCCCACGTGTTCTGTCAGCCACCCCACATGGTTGAAGGGTTAAAAAAATTGAGCGCCAACGGTGACGGTCAGGAATCACGGGAGCCCGAGGTCGGCCCCGCGCCTGAGGGGGATCCCGCATTTCGCCCCTACCACCATCCCGCGGCAGGCTGGGGCGCGGCCAAGAGCGTGAGCCGGTTCCTGGTACGTGAGGGCGCGCTGGTCGACGGCCCGCGGGCGATCATGCGGATGAACCATGAGAACAGCGGGTTCGACTGCCCCGGATGTGCGTGGCCCGACGACACCAAGGGGCTGCACCTGGACATCTGCGAGAACGGCATCAAGCACGTCACCTGGGAGATGACACGCAAGCGGGTCGGGCGCGAGTTCTTCGCCGCCCACTCGGTGACCGAGCTGGCCGGATGGAGCGACTACGACCTGGAGAACCAGGGCCGGCTGACCGAGCCCATGGTCTACGACCCCGAGTCCGACCACTACGTGCCGATCAGCTGGAAGGACGCGTTCGAGCTGGTCGGGCGCGCCCTGCGCGAGCTGGACAGCCCGAATCAGGCCTCGTTCTACACGTCGGGACGACTCGGCAACGAGGCCACGTTCCTGTACCAGTTGATGGCCCGCGAGCTGGGTACGAACAACCTGCCGGACTGTTCCAACATGTGTCACGAGGCGAGCGGCCGTGCTCTCACCGCATCCCTGGGTACGGGCAAGGGAACGGTCGACCTCAAGGACTGGGAGTCCGCCGACGCGCTGTTCATCCTGGGCGTCAACGCCGCCTCCAACGCGCCGAGGATGCTGACCGCCCTCGCCGAGGCCCACCGCCGCGGCGCCCGGATCGTGCACGTCAATCCTCTGGTCGAGGCAGCTGCCACCCGGACCATCGTGCCGCACGACTTCGTGGACATGGCCCTGTTCAAGCCGACCCGGACCAGCACCCTGAACCTGCAGCCCCGCATCGGCGGCGACATGGCCCTTCTGCGTGGCATGGCCAAGGCCGTCCTTGAGCAGTCGCCGACCGACCCCAAGGCGCTGGACCAGGAGTTCATCGACCGGCACACCACCGGCTTCGAGGAGTACCGCACGCTGTGCGAAAGCACGCCGTGGGAGGAGATCGAGACCCAGTCCGGCCTGAGCCGGACCGACATCCTCGAGGCAGCACGCGTGTACCGCGAGGCCGACCGTTCCATCGTCAGCTGGTGTCTCGGGCTCACTCAGCACGAGCACGGCGTCGACACTGTCCGGGAGATCGTGAATCTCCTGCTGCTCCGCGGCAATCTGGGGCGCGAGGGGGCCGGTCCCTCCCCCGTACGAGGACACAGCAACGTCCAGGGCAACCGCACCTGCGGCATCGACCACCGCCCCGGCGACGCGTTCCTGGACCGCCTCGGCGAGGTGTGCGGCATCGAGCCGCCCCGTGAGCACGGTCTGGACACCGTCCGCACCATCCGGGCGATGCACAGCGGCGATGTGAAGGTGTTCGTCGGCATGGGCGGCAACTTCGCCCTCGCCGCGCCCGACACCCCGTACACCTACGAGGCGCTGCGTGCCTGCGACCTCACCGTCCAGGTGAGCACCAAGCTGAACCGCAGCCACATCGTCCACGGCAGCCGGGCCCTCATCCTCCCGTGCCTCGGCCGTACCGAGAAGGACCATCAGCGCAAGGGGATCCAGAGCACGTCCGTCGAGGACTCGATGAGCATGGTCCATCTCTCGATCGGCATGAAGCGCCCCGCGTCGCCGCACCTGCTGTCGGAACCGGCCATCGTCGCCGGCATGGCGCGCGCGGCTCTCCCGGACAGTGCCACTCCCTGGCACTGGTACGTCGAGGACTACGACCGCATCCGGGACACCATGGCACGGGCTCTGGACGGCTTCGAGGACTTCAACCGCCGCGTTCGCCTGCCCCTCGGCTTCCGTATCAAGCAGCCGGCCCGCGAGCTGGTCTTCCTCACCCCGTCCGGACGCGCCGAGTTCTCGGCCGCCGTCCTGCCCGACGTCGTCCCCGCCGCCGGCACACTCGCCCTGGGGACCATGCGGTCCCACGACCAGTGGAACACCACGATCTACTCCGACAACGACCGCTACCGCGGCATCAGGAACCTGCGCACGCTCGTCTTCATGAACCGGGCCGACATGCGTGAACGCGGCATCGCCGACCTCGGCCCCGTCGACATCACGAGCACGGCGAAGGACGGCAGCCGGCGGTCCCTCAACGGCTACCTCGCGATCCCGTACGACATCCCCCGAGGGTGTGCGGCCGGCTACATGCCGGAGATGAACGTGCTGTGTGCGCTCAGCGACTACAGCACCCAGAGCGACCAGCCGATCATGAAGCACCTCAAGGTCACCATCGACCCCGCCACCTGAACAGAAGCGGCCGGAACGGCCGGGAGAGGGTGGAAGCAGGCGGAACACTCGGCGTCCGGCAGGAGTTGCCGCCGGGGTCGCACCGGAGGCGGTAAGGCCGTTGCCCCACCGCCTCCGCCCGCAGCAGCCGGCCAACTGGCCGTCCTGGCTCTACCCGAGCCGCACTTCGGTGTTCTGGCATGCGTGCAGCAGCCATCTCCCGTCGTCCTGCTTCGTCATGACGTAGAGCGGAGACCCTTCCGATTCGCCCTCCGGCGCATGGTGGACCTGCCGAACCTTGACGGCCGCCACGTCGGGCCGCAGAAATCGCGTGTGCACTGCCTCGTAGGTGATCTCGCCGTCCCGGACGGCTGCGGGCAGCACGGCGCGGGTGAACTCGGCGATCGCGTCCAAGCCGATCAGGACCTTGCCGTGGCCGGTCGTCCAGAGGGCTTCGGGGTGGAAGAGCGCCAGGAACCCTTCCACGTCCTTGGCACGCTGAGCCTGTTCTACGGTGGCGACCACCTCTTCGATGGCTTTCAGGTCTGCGGTTTCGGTGTTCATGCAGATCACTCTGTGACCTCAAGCAGGCTTGAGGTCAAGCACTGTCAGTGGCGTACTTTCGATCACTTGCCGCGCTCACCCAGGGCCTGACCGCACCGGCAGGCACATGCTCTGCCTGAAGTGCCGGGACGTCAGGCCGGCCGGATCGGGAAAATCGATCCGGCCGGCCCCGGTCCGGCACACCGCAGCCGGTGCCGTCAGTCGCTGTAGACGCCGACCTCCTGGAGCGAGTAGCCCCACTTGGTGCCGCGCTCCAGGCCGTGGACCCGTACGTAGCGGGCCTGAGTCCGGGTGAACCGCGCCGTGTCCAGGCCGCCGTCACCAGCGGTCGTCGACCATGCCGTCTGCCAGTTCGCGCCGTCCTGCGACAACTCGACGCGGTACGACTTCGCGTATGCCGCCTCCCAGTCGAGGGTGACGCGCTTCACCGGCCTCGCGGACCCGAGGTCGATCTTCAGCCACTCGTCGTCTCTCCACTCGCTGGCCCAGCGGGTGCCCCCGTCTCCGTCCACTGCCCGGCCGGGAGCGAAGCTGACGGCCGGGTTCCACCACTCCGACGTGGACGCCGAGGCGGCCGCACCCGAGGCCAGATTCACACCGGAGCTGTGCTTCTCGGCGTTCCCCCAGGTGCGCAGGTAGGACTCGGCACCCGTGAAGAGATCGTCCACGACCTCCTGGCCGCCGACGATGCGGATGTCCTCGATCCAGTCCGGGACCATGCCGTAGTGCGCCGCGCCGTCGGTGTTGAAGTCCCACGTGCGCTCACCGGTGGTCTGCTTGTCGATCACCGAGGCGCCGTCCGTGCTGCGGAACGGGTACTTCACCGGGTTGGGGGTGTTCCCTCCCCGCGGGGCGGGCCAGCCGCCGACGCCGTTCATGTCGGTGCCGTAGCCGTAGCCGACCTGGTACTTCTCGCGGAGCGCGTCCGTACGTCCGGCCTCCGCGCTGAACGCCGCGGAGCCGCTCATGTACTGGGCGGCGAACCCGCCGAGCTTGTAGAGCCGCTCGGTCCACCCCAAGTCCATCCAGCTGTGCGAGGAGATGACGCCCGGGTACGACTCGGACTCAAGGACTTCGAAGGCCTGATCCGCGGCCTTGACGCTCATGTGGTCGAGCTCCAGCATCATGTGACGCTTCATCAGTCCACGCACCGCGTACTCGCCCAGGCCGGTCAGCCCGCGAGTGTTGCACTGCGCGTCCGAGGCGTACGCGGGGACGGCCACCCCGCTCGGCAGCAGCTTCTCCGCCTCCGCCGCCACCGCGTTGCCGATGGGGTTGTCGTGCTGCGGGCCGCGGCAGGTCTCCGTCTTCCAGAAGGTGCCGGTCGACAGGAACTGGCCCACGTTGATCGCCGTACCGAGGGCGCCGGAGTCGTACCGCACCCCGCACAGTGCGTTGTCGAACTTGTGGCACAGGAACATGCTGCTCACGCCCAGCTCCTGCAGCTCGTCCAGGCCTCGGTCGATGTCCTCCTTGCTGCACTGCGCGATGTCCAGGATCTGCTTGCATCCGAACGGCTCGGACGTCTCGACCCCCAGGACGACAGCCAGCTTGCCCTGCTCGACGACCTGACGGGCCTGCGCGCTGCTGGTGACGATCCGGAACCAGCCCTTGCCGCTGCCGCCGTACATCTTGTCGATGAAGGCCTGCATGTCGTACGACTTCTTCGCCTCAAGACGGATGGCGGTCATCTCGTCGCAGCTGCGGTCCTTGAAGAAGTAGACCGAGCAGATCACGCCGTTGGTGACGAGGTCGTTGACCAGCACCCGCTGGCCGCCGCGCCATGCCCGCTCGATCTCGGCGTAGTAGTTCTGCTGGTGCGTCAGCGAGTCATGGGCAGGCCAGTCCTTGAAGGTGGGCCACCCGTCGGGGTCGTGTCTGCCGTCTCCCCCCTTGGTGACGAAGTCGAAGACGGCGAGCGAGCCGTCGGGGTAGTGCTCGGGGCAGTCCTTGAGCGCATCGGCGACGCCCTGCTCCGAGAACGGCTTGCCGCAGATCAGCCGGCCGCCGAAGCCCTCGTTGGCCATGATGTGGTCGTGGGCGTCCACGAAGCCCTTTACGCGGCCCTGGGCGTCGGTGCCCTTGAAGGGCTCTCCCGTCACGTCGATCTGCGCATCGGGCGCGGGCCGCGCGGTCGGGGTCCACCAGCCGGGGTCGGGCTCCGCCGCGGAGCTGGGCATCGGGCCCAGCACCAGGGACATCACGGCGATGAGCAGTGACACCACCGTGAGGGATCTGAATCTGCGGCGCGGAGGTCGAGTCATGGTCATCACTCACTTCGATTGACATGCCCATGTAGTTACTGATGGGTTTTCAGAATCGCGACCATGGTCCGCGGAGTCAACGGTCCGGGCAGGAAAACCTGAGGATTCCTCAACTTTCGTGAACTCCGTTGAGAATGTGGTTAGTTGAGAGTGCATCGATGGGGTACCGAATGGCCCGGACGGCTGCACGGGTCCACCTTCCGCTGTGCCGGACGGACGGGGACCCGGCCGTCCGGCTGATCGTCAGGCCACGCTGCGGATGCGGTTGACGAGGAGTCCGCCGATGAGGATGACCAGGGCCGCGGTGGCGTAGAGGCCGGTGTAGCCGCCGAGGTGGGTGATGATCGGCGATGCGAGGGCGGGGGCGAGGACCTGCGGGCCGGAGTTGGCGATGTTGATGACGCCGAGGTCCTTGGCGCGGTCGGCGGCCTCGGGCAGGACCTGGGTGACCAGGGCCTGGTCGACGGCGAGGTAGATGCCGTAACCCGCGCCGAGGACGGCCGCGGCAGCGATGGCGGACGGCCAGGTGTGAAGCAGGGAGAGAAGCACGGCCGCTGCGGCCATGACCAGCGAACAGAGGACGACGAAGACCTTGCGGCGCCCCATGCGGTCGGACAGGACACCCGCGGGGATGGCCGTGAGTGCGGCGCAGAGGGTGTAGACGACCGTGAGGATCAGCACTCCGGTGCCGGGGTCACCGTAGTGGACGGCGTCGGCGAGGAAGTAGAACAGGTAGAGGGTGCCGAGGGCGTTGCCGAGATTGATCAGGAACCGGGTGAGCCAGGCCCAGCCGAAGTCGGGGTGCCGCCGGGGGCTCACCCAGAGTGAGCGGGCGAAGGTACGAGCGTCGAAAGCGGGGCGCAGCGCCCGGGTCAGAGGCGGCTCGGAGTGGCGCAGCACGAAGGGGAGGGAGAGTGCGACGGTGAGCACGGCGAGGGTTACGTAGCCGGAGCGTACGCCGGTGATCAACAGCGCGGTGATCAGCGCGCCGAGGACGAGACCGAAGGACTGCATGAGGCCGGTCCAGCCGGATACCTGAGCGCGTTGGGCGAGCGGCACACGGTCGGCGATCGGGGTGGTGACCCCGGCCAGCATCGCGTTCAGGCCTGCCTGCGCGAGGCACCAGCCGACGGCGACCCCTGCCACGGTGTGCTGAGTGGCGGTGATCGACAGCCCTCCTGCCCCGGCGAGGGCGCCGCCGAGGATCCAGGGCCGTCGGCGGCCGAACCGGCTTGTGGTGCGGTCCGACCATGCACCGGCGAGCGGGTTGGCAAGCACCGCGACGAGCGCGCCCAAGCCGGTGACGAGCGAGAGCGCATCGTTCTTGTCGTTCGGATCGATGTGCTCCAACTGAAGTGGCAGCAGGATCTGAATGGGCGTCATGAACGCCATGAAGACGGCCAGCGTGGCCAGCGAGAGGTCCACCGTCCACGCGGCCCTGACCGGGGCGGTGGGCTCGGCGAAGACGGCGGCGTCGTCCGCTGCGGAGACGTGGGGCATGACGGCTCCGTCGCTCAGGACCGCTGGGAGGCGATCAGGTCGCGGTACCACTCGAAGCTCGCCCGGGGCGTGCGACGTCGGGTGGCGAAGTCGACCTCGACCAGGCCGAAGCGCTGGTGATAGCCCTCGGCCCACTCGAAGTTGTCGAGCAACGACCAGGTGAAGTAGCCGCGCACGTCCACCCCGCGGGACACGCCGTCGGCGATCGCGGTGATGTGTCCGGCGAGGTACTCGATGCGCGCCCGGTCGTGCAGCCCGGCCGGCTGCGAGCAGCCGTTCTCGGTGATCCACACCGGCGGAAGGGCTTTGCCGTAACGGTCCTTGAGGCCGGTGAGCAGTTCCGTGAGCCCCTCGGGAACCACCGGCCAGCCGAACGCGGTTCGCTCGTACGGCTCCGCGGGCTCGGCCAGGTCGAAGGGCAGCGCGGAGGCGGGATCGGCCGGGGCGGTGACCCAGGTGGGGTTGTAGTAGTTGACGCCCAGCCCGTCCAGCGGTGCGGCGATCGTGGCGAGATCGCCCTCGCGCACCACTCCTCCCCAGCTCGCGTCGGTCATGCCGTAGGCCGACAGGTCGGGATAACTCCCCAGCAGCAGAGGATCGTTGAAGAGGCGGTTGTGCAGGGTGTCATAGGCGGAGGCCGCGGCCACGTCCTTGTCCTGCCGGGCGTCGTGGCGCAGCCGGACGGGCGTGCAGTTGTTGGCGATCAGTATCTGCGCGCCTGGAACGGCGGCTCGCAACGCCGCGGTCGCGAGGCCGTGGCCGAGCAGTTGGTGATGTGCGACGGGCAGTGCGTCCAGCATCAGTGCGCGGCCCGGGGCGTGGACGCCGAAGCCGTAGCCGAAGGACATGTGGACGAAGGGCTCGTTCAGGGTGATCCACCGCTTGACCCGGTCTCCCAGCCGTTCCGCGACCACAGCCGCGTACTCGGCGAACCGATGGGCGGTCCCGCGGTTCAGCCACCCGCCCTCGTCCTCCAGGGCCTGCGGCAGGTCCCAGTGGAACAGGGTGGGCAGGGGCTCGATCCCGGCGCCGAGCAGCGCGTCGACCAGGCGGTCGTAGAAGTCCAGTCCGCGCGGCTCGATCCTGCCCGCGCCGGTGGGCAGGACACGGGGCCAGGACACCGAGAAACGGTACGCGTCGAGCCCGAGCCTGCGCATCAACGTGACGTCCTCGTCGAACCTGTGGTGGTGGTCGCAGGCGATGTCGCCGGTGTGGCCGTCACGTATGGCCCCGGGGCGCCGCACGAAGGTGTCCCAGATGGACGCCCCCTTGCCGTCCTCGTCGGCGGCGCCCTCGATCTGGTACGCGGCGGTCGAGGCGCCCCAGGCGAAGCCGGCCGGGAGCCGGGGAAGTCGGGTGGCATCGGTGGAGCTCGTCGTCACTGGCGCCTGCCTTCATCGGTGATGTACGAGTCGCCGGGGCCCGGCCGCCCGCGCGGCTCCGCAATCCTGCCGAAGGCCGCGCTACGCGCCCCAACGGCAGCCTGGAGGCGGCTGTTTGCGACCGGGTACGCCGTCCGAGGTGGGCCGCAACATAACATGAACTCTTGTTCACGTTCTATGGGTCGGACATGGCCACGATCTGACCGGCGGGGAGGGGCGGGGCGCGGGCGGCCGGACGCGGGCGCCGGGCAGGCGGCCAGGCGCGGGCGGCCGGGCAAGCGGCCAGGCGCGGGCGGCCGGGCAAGCGGCCGGGACGGACGCGAGTGGCCGGGACGGACCGTACATGTCACGCGCCCGGGTGCGTGCCGGTCAGCCGCGGTGCGGGCCGCGGACCCGGCGGTCCGGGCCCGCGGCCCGAAGCGGGGCGAGCCGCCGAGCGCCTGGGGTCACCCTTGCGCGGCCGTCAGCCGGCCGCGCAGGTCCTCCCAGTAGGCATTCAGCATCCGCTTGAGCTCGTCCACTGCTTCCATGTCCGGCTCGCCGTCGCCCTTGAACACTTCGTGCAGCACCGCATTGGCGGCCCACACCACCATCCGTGTCGCCCGTTGCGCCCGGTGGCCGCCGGGCCCGCCGGTCAGGTGCTCCACGATGCGCTGCAGGCCCTCGGCGATGAGCGTGTTGCTCGCCTCGTCCGCTCGGGCGAGTTCGGGGCTGAGATGCCTCCCGGCCCACAGAGCCATGCCGCCCGCCTGGGACCGGAAGAGCTCGGCGTAGACACCGACCATCATGCCGACCGGATCGGACAGTTCGCCCTCGACCGTACGCTCGACGAGGTCGTCGATGGCGGCCTTGAAAGCATCGAGGTACCGCTGGCCCAGCGCGTCGACGACAGCGCTCTTGTCCGCGTAGAACTGGTAGATGGTGCCGACCGGCGTGCCCGCCTCCTCGGCGATCCGCCGCATCGTCAGCGCCTCGTACCCCTCCTGGGACAGGATCCGGTCGGCCGCGGCGAGGATGGCCTCGACCCGGGCCCGGCTGCGTGCCTGCTGAGGCTGCCTCCGCAGCCGCGCCCGCGATACCGGCTGCTGCTCGCCTGCTTCCGTCACCACGTGCCCCCGGTCGTCCGATGCCGCGAACGTAACACGCGGCTACGGAGCGGAGGCCCGGTCAGGCCGCCGCCCGCCGGCCAGGACGCCCCGGCCGGCTTCGGCACCACCACGTCACCCTCGCCGCAGTCGCCCGCCCGCCCGCACGGGACGCAGACACAGACCCAGACGCGGATTGCGGCGAAGCGCTACTGGGCGGCGTCGCTTCCGGCGGTGTCCTGCTGCTCCGCACCGCTCCCGGCCCCGCCCTTGCGCACCGTGCAGTGCAGCGAGTTGTCCCGCACATCGGCGACGATCGTGTCCCCGGGGTCGCTCTCGCCGCCCAGGAGCAGCGAGGCGATGCGGTTGTCGAGTTCCGTCTGGATCGTACGGCGCAGCGGACGGGCGCCGAACTCCGGCTGGTAGCCGTGGGCGACCAGCAACTTCTTTGCCGCCTCGCTCACTTCCAGCGTCAGACCCTGTGCGCGGACACGGTGCTTGCTCCGGTCCAGCAGGTGTTCGACGATCTCCGACAGGTCCTCCTCGGTGAGGCTGTGGAAGATGATGATGTCGTCGATCCGGTTGAGGAACTCGGGCAGGAAGCGTCCTCGCAGATCATCCATCAGCTCGTCCTTGAGCTCGGCGGCATCGCCCTGGTGGGCGAGGATGCGATGGGCGCCGATGTTGGACGTCATGATGACCACACAGTGGCGGAAATCGACCGTGCGGCCCTGAGCATCCGTCAGACGGCCGTCGTCGAGGATCTGCAGCAGCGTGTTGAACACATCGGGGTGTGCCTTCTCCACCTCGTCGAACAGCACCACGCTGTACGGCATGCGGCGGACCTTCTCGGTGAGCTGGCCGGCCTCTTCGTAACCGACGTATCCGGGGGGTGCGCCGACGAGGCGGGCGACGGTGTGCTTCTCCTGGAACTCGCTCATGTCGAACCGGATCATGCGGTCCTCTTCGCCGAAGAGCAGTTCCGCCAGCGTCTTGGCGAGTTCGGTCTTGCCAACGCCGGTGGGTCCCAGGAAAAGGAACGAGCCCACTGGGCGGTTCGGGTCCCCCATGCCCGCGCGGTTGCGGCGCACGGCTTCGGAGACCGCGGTGACCGCCTCGTCCTGGCCGACGATCCTGGCGTGCATCTCCTCCTCCAGCCTGAGGAGCTTCTCCTTCTCGCTGGCGGTGAGCTGGGAGACCGGGATCCCCGTGCGGCGGGAGACGATGTCGGCGATGTCGGAGGCGGTGACGGAGACGACGCCTTCGCGGCGCTCCTCGATGCCGGCGAGCTCACCCTCCACCTCGGCGATCTGCCGCTTCAGCTCCGAGGCCTTCTCGAACTCCTCGCCGGCGACGGCCTGATCCTTCTCGCGTCGCAGTTTCGCGAGGCGGTCCTCCCGGCTGACGACCTCGGTGGAACGGCCGGCGCTGCGCAGCCGTACCCGGGCGCCGGCCTGGTCCATCAGGTCGATCGCCTTGTCCGGCAGGAACCGGTCGCTGATGTAGCGGTCGGACAGTTCCGCGGCCGCGGTCAGGGCTCCGTCGGCGAAACGGACCTGGTGGTGCGCCTCGTACGCGTCGCGCAGCCCTTCGAGGATCTGCACCGCCTCCTCGACGCTCGGCTCGGGGATGAGCACGGGCTGGAAGCGTCGCTCGAGGGCTGCGTCCTTCTCGATGTGCTTGCGGTACTCGTCGATCGTCGTCGCTCCCACCACGTGGAGCTCGCCGCGTGCGAGTGCGGGCTTGAGCATGTTGCCCGCGTCCATCGCTCCCTCGCCCGTCGCGCCCGCGCCGACGACCGTGTGCAGTTCGTCGATGAAGAGGATGATGTCGCCGCCGGACGCCTGGACGTCCTCGATGACCTTCTTCAGCCGCTCCTCGAACTGACCGCGGTACTGCGCACCGGCCACCATGCCGGACATGTCGAGGGAGACGACCCTCTTGTCCTTGAGGGATTCGGGTACTTCGCCGGCCACGATGCGCTGGGCCAGGCCCTCCACGATGGCGGTCTTGCCGACGCCGGGCTCACCGATGAGCACCGGGTTGTTCTTGGAGCGCCGCGAGAGGATCTCGATCGTCTGCTCGATCTCCTCGGCCCGGCCGACCACGGGGTCGAGCCGGCCCGCCTTCGCCTCCTCCGTCAGATCCCGGCCGAACTCGTCCAGGGTCGTCGAGGGCTCCCTCGCGGCGGCGGGGGCGCCGTCCGCCCGTGCTGCCTGGTCCGTGCGGCTCCTCAGCTTCTGTGCGTCCATGTCCTCGGCGCGCAGGAACCGGCCGGCACCGGAGTCGGGGTCCTCCAGCAGCGCGCCGAGGATGTGTTCGGGGCCGATGTAGGACACTCCCGCCGCCTGCGAGCCGGCGTAGGCGGCGGCGAGGGTGCGCTTCGCCGCCGGTGTGAGTCCGGGCTCCGCCGACGGTTCGCCCGCCTCCCGGGGCAGCACCTCGGCGATCCGGTCCGCGAGCGTGTCGGCATCGACACCGGCCTGGGTGAGGAGTCGCCGCGCGGGGTCCACCTGCGTGGCCGCCCACAGGAGGTGTTCCGTGTCGAGGTCGGAGGTCCCGTTCTCCGTCGCCTTCTGCGTGGCCAGACCGAGGAGTTCGTGCGACGACTCCGTGAGGAGGCGTCCGATGGGCACCCGCTGCACGGCCGGTGGCGACGATGCAGGGGACGTACCGAAGAAGCGGTCGAGCATCTCGCTGAAGGGGTCGGACGAACCGAAGGGTGAACCGAACGCCATCGACATGTCAGCTCCAGACAGACAAAGGGGTCCTCCCACTCAAACCCGATGTCCAAGGCTCCGCAAACGGAGCGGAACCGCCCTTCGGGGCCTGCGACGTGGATGCCCCGGGCAACCGGAAGCACCCGCGGATACGGCCGGGCGCGACGGCGAATCCTCCCCGAGACCCCGGCCATTCAGGTTAGGCTAAGCTAACTTTTCGAACGGGGTGGGGTAGACATGCGACCGGTCCTCACAGATCGAATGAACGCGGACGCGGATTCACCGACCGGGTCACCGACCGGGCCTGCGGAACCACGGCACCGGGCGGTCGTCGTCAAGTTCGGCGGCAACGCCATGGTGGACGCGAACCTGCAACGCCTCTTCGCGCGGGACGTCGTGGAGCTGTGGCACGCGGGCCTGCGCCCGGTCGTGGTGCACGGTGGCGGGCCCCAGATCAGCGCGATGCTCGACCGCCTCGGCCTGGAGAGCCGCTTCGAGGCGGGCCTGCGCGTGACCACGGCGGAAACCATGGAAGTGGTGCGCATGGTGCTGTCCGGCCGGGTCCAGCGGGAACTGGTCGGCCAGATCAATGCCCACGGACCCTTCGCCGTGGGCATGACCGGCGAGGACGCGCACACGATGACGGCCGTACGGCGGCCGGCCTATGTGGACGGCCGCCCGGTGGACATCGGTCTCGTCGGAGACATCGTGGACGTGAACCCGGGCATGGTGCGCACGCTCCTGGAGCGGGGGCACATCCCGGTGGTCTCCCCCGTAGCCCGCGGCGACGACGGACAGGTCTACAACGTCAACGCCGACCTTGCCGCGTCCGCGCTGGCCGTGGCCCTCCGAGCGGAACGGCTGGTCATGCTCACCGATGTGGCGGGGCTGTACGCGAACTGGCCGCGCAGCACCGAGGTGATCAGCCGCCTGTCGGCCGACGCACTGGCCGAGCTGCTGCCGGGCCTCGCGGGCGGGATGCTGCCGAAGATGGAGGGCTGCCTGCGGGCCGTCCGCGGCGGCGTGCCCCGGGCTCAGGTGCTCGACGGCCGGGTGCCACACGCGGTGCTGCAGGGCGTACTCGGCGAGGACGGTCCCGGCACCACCGTGGTCCCGTGCACCGCCGTCGCACCCGGCACCGGTCCGGACCGCGACCTGAGCACTGTGTGACCGCCGGTGGCGGCGCGCCGCGGACCGCCGCCCGGCGTCAGGGGCCGGGCGTCACAGCACCCCGCCCCTGACGCCGCCGCCCAGCACGGGTCCTCCGCGCGGCCCTCCGCACGGCGACCTACACGGCCCTCGCGAGGATCCGCGCGTTGCGCCGCGGATCCAGCGACTCCGCCCAGGACCGGGGTGCGAGACATGCCGCCGTTGAGGTGAACCCGTACCGCTGGAACAGCCGTCCGTCGCCGGTCGTCGCGGTGAACAGCGCACCGAGCGACAGGGCACGCGCCCTCGTCAGCACGGTGCGCAGCAGCACCGCTCCCACTCCGCATCCCTGCCGGCGCCCGGCCACACAGAAGTTGTACAGAACACCCGCGGGCGCACCGGCCCCGGCCGGACCGGCCGGGTGCACGCACAGACCCACGCAGCCGTCGAGCCGGCCTCCGGGACCCACGGCCACCAGGAAGTCGGCCGCCTGGGCGGCGTAGAGCGAGACGGGCCGCTCCCGCAGGGCGCCCGAACGGACGAAGGGCCGGGAGAGTTCGGCGAGTTCGGCAGCGTCCTCCGCGAGGCCGAAGCGCACGGATGACGCCGGTGCACGCAATGCACGCGTCGGAGGGGCGGGGCTCGGCGTGGCCGTGGTCAACGTGTCAGGCGTCCATGGACGCCGCGAGGGACCGGGGCCGCAGATCGGTCCAGTTGGTCTCGACGAAGTCCAGGCACGCCTCGCGGGTGTTCTCGTCGAAGGCGATCGTCCACCCTCCGGGCACCTCCGCGAATGACGGCCACAGCGAGTGCTGGCCCTCACCGTTCACCAGGACCTTGAACCGGCCTTCGGGGTCGTCGAACGGATTGGTGCTCATGCGTCAGTACCTCCTCGGATCCGACGGGCCGGTGACAGCCGCGTCGAGCGTGTGCGTCAGCCCGCCGGGCTGGATGGAGCAGTCAAGATTAGGTTAGGCTCCCCTAATTGATGCGAGCTTAGCCTTTTCCGCTTCCCTCTCACAAGGAGACGTTCATGCCCCCGGTGACCGAACGGATCCGCACCGAGAAGGGCTTCGCCGCGTTCGGCCTGTCCGGCTCACCCGGTTCCGACGCGTTCTGGGCGACGGCGCGGGGCCCCGCTTCTGTTCCGGCCGGCGACGACGGCTGGACAACCCTGTTCCTCTGGCGCGGCTCCCCCGCGACCATCGGCTTCGAGAGCTGGTCGGAGCCGGTGCCCCTGCACCGGTGGGGCGACACCGACTGCTGGTACGCACAGGTGTCCATGCCCGCACGGCTGCGGGTGACGTACCAGTTCCTCGTGGCCGACGAGGCGTACGCCGACCCGTTCAACCCGGTCGGGGCCGGCGTCGACCGCTCCGTCGCCGCGACCCCGGACGCCCCGGCCCAGCCGCACTGGCCCGTCGTCGGCGCCGACGACGTCCTCCCCGTCCCCCGCACCCGGCTCCGCTGGAACAGCGAACGGCTCGGCGGACGGCGGACCGTGCGCGTCCACCCGGCGGGTGGCGGCGGCCCGGTGGTCCTGCTGCTCGACGGGGACGACTGGCTGTACCTGCACCCGGCCATGAGCGCGTTCGACTCGGCCGTCGCGAGCGGCGAGATGCCGCCGGTCACGCTGGTCTTCCTTCCGGCCAAGGACCGGGCGGCGGAATTCGCGTACGGATCCGGGCTGTGGGAGGCGGTCCGGGACGAACTGCTGCCGCTGGTGGCGGAGTCCGGAGTGACCGCGGACGTGGGCCGACTGGTCGTCGCGGGCCAGAGCCTCGGCGGTCTGAGCGCGTTGAACGCTGCACTCGAGTTCCCGGCGCTGGTCTCACGGGTCGCCTGCCAGTCGGGGTCGTTCTGGTGGACACCCGGAGCGCCGGACCTGCCGGACCCCCTGGGCGGCCCGGCCGGCGGCGCGGTGGCCGCACGTCTACGGGAGCGCCCCGAGCTGTCCGAACTGCGGATCGCGTTCGACGCCGGCGAGCACGAGACGCGCATGCTGCCCCACTGCGAAGCGGTCGAGAGCCTGACCGAACAGGCGGGCGCGACCGTACGGGTGTCACGGTCGGCGTCCGGCCACGACCGGGCCGGCTGGCGGCACGCCCTGCTCAGGGACGTCGCCTGGGCACTCGGCTGAGGGCTGTCAGCACGGGTGGATCGGCGCGCGGCGTCGGACGCGGTGCGTCGCAAGGCCCAGGAACGCCCGAATGCTGGATGCACTCGGGCGTTCCGTCAACGGAGGGGATGCCCCATGCCGTTGAAGCACGAAGGGAACCCTCCGCCCTCGAAGCACGGAGGGTTCCCCGCTGCCGTTGAGGCTACGGGGAAGAGGTGCCGCACCTGTCGTCGTGCGTCCCGCCAGGAATTGCGGGACAGCCCTCAGCGGCTTACCTGGCCACCGCCCGGCAGTAGGCCTCGTCGGTGGCGAGGAGATTGCGATGGGTGTCCTCGGCCGTGATGACGCCGTCGTCCAGGACGAGGACCCGGTCGGCGGCGTCCAGTACGGCCGGGCTGCTGGTGATCACGACGGTGGTACGGCCCCGGCGCAGTTTCGCGAGGTTGCGGGCGATGAGCTGTTCGGTGACTGCGTCGACTGCCGTGGTCGGGTCGTGCAGCACCAGGACGTCAGTGTCGGCCGCCAGGGCGCGGGCGAGGGACAGCCGTTGGCGCTGCCCGCCGGAGAGGTTCGCGCCGCGGTCGCGGACGCCGTGGTCGAGCCCCGCGCGGTGCAGGGCGACGACGTCGGTCAGCATCGACGCCTCGACGGCCTCGGGCACCGTCCGGCTGGTGCCCGACGGATCGATGTTCGTCCGGAGGGTGCCCGCGAAGATCTCGGCGTCGTACGGGTTCACCAGCATGTGCTCGCGGACCGCCTCGACCGACAGGTCCGCGAGCTCCCGCCCGCTGATCCGTACCGCTCCCTCGTAGTCCTGCGGCGGGACGTTCACGGCCAGGACCGACGCGAAGTCGGCTGCGGCGCGAGGCTGGTAGGCGGCGATCGCGATGAACTCACCGGCGGGAACCCGCAACTTCAGCCCGCGCAGCGTCCCGTACCGGACGCCGTCGATCTCCAGGTCGCCGCCCTCGGAAGGGCGTTGCGGCCCCGGCTCCGCCACCGGCGGGGCGGACAGCACCAGCGCCATCCGCTCGGCCGAGGCCCGCGCCATCATCACGTACTTCGGCATCTCCGAGAACATCTTCAGCGGGTCCATGATGAACTGCGCGAGGCCCACGGCCATGACGAGTTCCCCGATGCTGATCTGGCCGTCGAACGCCAGCCAGCCGGCCGTCAGGGTCACGGCGGCGGCCAGGACCGCGTTGAGGGCCTGCGCGGCGCCGGCGTACGCGCCGTTCACTCCGGCGACGGTGATCGCCTGGCGCCTGGCCTCCGTGCTGACCTTCCGGTAGGACACGAACGCCGCGTGGTTGCCGCCGAAGCCGTGCAGCGGGCGCAGGCCGGTGATCAGGTCGGCGACCTTCGCGCCCGCCCGCGCCACCCTGGCCTGCTGCTCCTGGGTACTGGCGCCGATCCGCTTGGACATCACACTCAGGATCGACAGGATCACCACGGTTCCCATGATCACCAGCAGTCCGAGCCGGAGGTCCGCCAGACCCAGCGCGACGGCGGCGACCAGCACCGCGACCAGCGAGCTGATCAGCAGCGGCACCACCTCGATGATGTCGGCGGTCGAGTCCGCGTCCTCGGTGGCGATGGTCAGCACCTCACCGGACTTCAGGCCGATGTCCCTGTCCACCGGCTGGAGCCCGCACGCCGCGACCTGAACCCGCCACCGGTGTGCCTCGGTCGTGTTGGCCTTCTGCAGGATGCGCATCCCGAACCGCCACGACAGCGAGACGGTCGTGATGATCACGGCCAGCGCGCCGATCGACACCCCGAGCGAACCGGGGCTCCGGTTCTGCAGGGTGTGTTCGACGATCAGGCCGAGTGCGATGGGGAAGGCGGTCTCGCCGGCCTGGTACAGGCCCATGAGAACCGTGCCCCAGATCATGGCGCCGACGTTGCGGCGCAGCGCGGTCCGCAGGATGTCGGCTCCCCGGAGGGGCCTGCGGGTGTCAGGAGTTGGCATCGAGGTGACCGGCAATCGCTTCGGGGGTTCGCAGGGTGAGCAGATCACGGATCGTGATCACTGGACCGTACTCCCGGCGGAGCAGCCCGATCAGACGAACCGCCAGCATGGAGTGCCCGCCCAGGGACACGAAGTCACTGACCGCGCTCACTTCGTCGTCGTCCAGGTCCAGCGCCTCGGCGAAGAACTCGCACACCGTGATCTCGGTCCCGGTCTCCGGTGCGCGCTCGGCCCCGGTGGTCAGCACGCCCAGCGGCCTGGCCTCCGGCAGCGCCTTGGTGTCGGCCTTCCCGTTCACGGTCAGCGGGATGCTGTCGACCTCGGCGTAGTGCGTCGGCCGCAGGAAGTCCGGGAGAGCCGCACCCACTTCGGCGGCGACGGTGGCCGTGTCGGAACCGTCGAGCACCAGGTAGGCGGCCAGCCGGTACGCGCCGTCGACCTGAGGGTCGGGCTGGGCGACCGCGGCGGCGAACCGCACCGCCGGATGGGCGGCGAACGCCGCCTCGACCTCGCCCAGTTCGACCCGGTGGCCGCGGATCTTGACCTGCTGGTCGGTGCGGCCCAGGTACATCAGGTTTCCGTCGGGCCGCCGGATCACCAGGTCCCCGGTGCGGTACATGCGCTCGCCGGGTTCGCCGAACGGGCAGGCGATGAACCGGTGGGCCGTCTGCGCGGGCTGCCCGAGGTAGCCGCGCGCGATGCCGATGCCGGAGACGTACAGCTCGCCGGGAACCCCGTCCGGCAGCGGGCGCAGCCACGGGTCCAGTACGTACACCTCGGTGTTGTCGATCGCGACGCCGACCACCGGGTCCTCGCACTCGAAGGTGCCGACGCCGAGGGTGTTGATGGTGTACTCGGTGGGCCCGTACAGGTTGTAGCCGTCCGTCCCCCCGGTCTCCGCGAGCCGCTGCCACAGCGTCGGGGTGACGGCCTCACCTCCCAGCAGCACGAGCGCGGGCCGCCGTCCGGGCTGGTCGAGCAGTCCCTCGGCCACCAGTTGCTGCGCGTAGGTCGGGGTCACGTTGATGACGTCGATGCCGTGCTCCAGGCAGTACTCGACCAGCCGGGGCGCGTCACGGCGCAGTTCCTCGTCGCAGATGTGCACCTCGTGGCCGTCGGCGAGCCACAGCAGCTCCTCCCACGACATGTCGAAGGCGAAGGACACGGTGTGCGCGATCCTGAAGACCCGGTTGCCGTGCTGCGCCAGTACCGGTTCGAAGATGCGGCGCTGATGGTTGATCAGCATGTTGGTGAGCCCCGCGTACTCGGTCACCACGCCCTTGGGCTTCCCGGTCGATCCGGAGGTGAAGATCGTGTACGCGGGATGGCGCAGCCGGTCCGGGTCGTCCGGCGCGAACGTCGCGTACGGCTCGGCCTCGGGCAGCGGTCGGTCGAGCTCGATCAGGTCGCCGCTCAGCCGGGGCGATACGGCGCTCACGGTGAGAGTCACGTCCGGGCGGGCGTCGTCGACGATCGCGGCGATCCGCTCGTCCGGGTGGTCGAGCTCCAGCGGGACGTACGCCGCGCCGACGCGCAGCACGGCGAACAGTGCCACGATCGATTCGAGCGAGCGCGGGATCGCGAGGGCCACGGTCCGCTCCGGTCCGATGCCACGCCGGGCGAGCACACCCGCCACCGCACGGCTCCTGTCCCGGAGTTGGGCGAAGGTCATGGCCGATCCGTGGGCGACCAGCGCGACGCGTCCCGGGTCGCGGTCGGCCGCCCGGTCGAACCGGTCGACGACGGTGTCCGTACCGATGTCCGTACGTCCGGCGGGCTCGGGGGCCGGTCCCGGGCCCGGCAGGGATCCGACCGGGCCGGTCGTCCTGGCCAGGTCCTCCAGCACACGCAGGTAGTCGTCGAGGAGGCGCCGGGCGTTCGCGGGGTCGTCGTCGCGGTGCTCCAGCTTGACCGTGAGCCGGTCACCGGGCGTGACGACCCAGGTGAACGGGTAGTGGGTCGAGTCGTCGGCCCGCACCGACGTGATGCCGTGCCTGGAGTTCATGGCCGCGAAGGCGTCCAGGTCCAGGAAGTTCTGGAGCACGAACAGGTTGTCGAACAGGCTGTCGTGGCCGCCGGCCCGCTGGATCTCGCCGAGACCCAGGTGTTCGTGCTCCATCGCCTCGACCCGGGCCGCCTGGACGGCCGTCAGGTACTCGCGGACCGTGTCGTCGGGCCGGGCCCGTGTCCACATGGGCACGGTGTTGAGCAGTACGCCGACGATGCCGGAGAGGTCCTCGCCCTCCCGGCCGGAGACGGTGACGCCGAACACCGCGTCGCTCCGGCCGGTGTGCGCGCCGAGCAGAAGCCCGAACGCCCCGGTCAGCACCGAGTTCAGCGTGACGCCGTGCTCCTTGGCCGCGTCCCGCAGCAGGTCCGACAGTTCGGCGGACATCGTGTGCACGAGCGCACGCGGCAGCGCGTCCGAGACGGCCGGGCGGGGTCCGGCGAGCAGGGTCGGTCCGGTGAGACCGGCCAGGTGCTGCGACCAGAAGCGTTCCGATGCGGCGGGGTCCTTGGCGGCGAGTGTGCGGGCGTAGTCCTCGAAGCCGGGCGAGAGCGGTGCCGCGTCCAGCGGCTCTCCCGCGACGGCCGCCCGGTAGGCGTCGAACAGGTCCCGCAGCAGGATCTCGCGGGACCAGCCGTCCCAGAGCAGGAGGTGGTAGCTCAGCAGCAGGCCGTCGCGGTCGCCGGGCAGACGCACCACGGTCAGCCGGACCAGTGGCGGGACACCCGGGTCGAAGCCGGTGTCGCGGTCCCTGGCACGCAGGGCCTCGGCCTCCGCTTCCGTCTCCAGGGTGACGGTGCGGACGTCGACGCGCCGGCCCGCCTTGAGGACCTGGACCGGGTTTCCGCGGTCGTCGGTGGTGAAGCCCGCGCCCACGACCGGGTGCCGTGCGATCACGTACGCCATCGCCTCGGCCAGCGCGTCGGTGTCCAGGCGGCGGTCGAAGGCGAAGTAGCTCTGAGCTACGTAGTGCCCGGCCGTTCCCGCCATCTGGGCCTGGAAGTACAGGCCCCGCTGGAGGGGGGTGACCGGTGCGGTGCGCTCGGCCGTGGCGGAGGCTTCGGCGATGCGCTCCAGTGCGTTCCGCCAGTGCCCGGTGATCTCGTCGGGGATGCCGTCGGCGAGGGTGAAGGCCGCGTGCAGGCTTCCGGTGGCCTCGTCGGTCCACGCGTTGACCTCGACGGCGTACGGGCTTCGCCGGTCCGCGTCCGTGATGTGCAGTGCCTGGGACTCGCCGCCCCTGCCGAGGTAGTTGAACAGCACCTGCGGCTGGGTGGTCAGCAGGGGGGCCGTCTGCGGGTTGAGGTACCTGAGCCGGCCGTAGGCGACGTGCCCGTCCTCGTCCGGCTGACGTGCGGCGACTTCGCGCGCCGCCTCGACGGGGTCGGTGTGCGCGGTGATCCGGACGGGCGCGATGGCGGTGAACCAGCCGACCGTACGGGTGTAGTCGTGGTGTTCCAGGGCGGGGACCCTGCCGTGCCGCTCCAGATCGATCGCGAGATCGGTGGGCGAGGGCTGGATCCGGGTCAGCGCGGCGCGGAGCGCGCCGCACAGCAGCTCCGTGAGACCGACGCCGAGCGCGGCGGGCGCGGTACGCGTCACCCGGTCGCTCACCTCGGGCGTGAGCACCATGGTGGTTTCGCGCAGGCCGTCTACGGAGGGCAGCAGTGCGGGCGCCCCGAGCGTGGTGAGCCAGTCCCCGAGGCCGGTCACCTGGGCGGACCGGACGCCCATCGCTTCGGCGTACTCGGCGTAGGACGTGGTGGGCGGAGCCAGGGGCGCGCCGCGCAGGGCGGTGGCCAGGTCGTCCAGCAGGACCAGCCAGGACACCGCGTCGACGGCGAGGTGGTGCACGGCGACCACGAGGGTCCGGCTCGCCGCGAGCCAGGAGAACGCGATGACGGTTCCGGACTCGGGGTCGAGGCGCCCGGCGGCTTCGTTCGCGGCGGTCGTCGCGTCGGCCGTCTCCGTCTGGACGACGGTGACCTCACGGTCGGGTTCGGTACGCAGGGCCCATGCCCCGTGCGCGACGTCCAGGCTCAGCCGGAGTACCGGGTGCGCGGCCACGACGGCGTTCGCGGCGCGCCCGACGTCGGCGAGCCCGACGTTCTCGGGGACCACCAGCGACCTGGCCTGGGCGAACCGGGCGAGCGAGCCGCCCAGTCCCCGCCGGCGCAGGATGACCGGCGTCGGGACCAGCGGGCCGTCCGCACGGCGGTCGGGTCCGGCGGCCGCTGTCCGCGGCGTGCGTGTCTCCAACTGCTCGGCGAGCGCGCGAGGGGTCTTGAACAGGAAGACGTCCCGCGGCGCGATCGACAGTCCGAGGGCCCTGGCCCGGTTGATGACGGTGATGGCGAGGATGCTGTCGCCGCCGGCCATGAAGAAGTCGGTGTCGGCATCCACGCCCGAGCCCGGCAGCGTCTCGCCGAAGATGCCGGTCAGTGCGGCGAGCGCGGAGCCGGTCGCGGCCTCCGGGGCGTGGTCCTGGGCGGCACGCGCGGTCAGGGCCTTCCGGTCCAGTTTGCCGTTGACCGTCAGGGGCAGCGCTTCGACCGTCAGCACCTGGCCCGGCACCATGTGTCCGGGCAGCGTCGCGGCCAGGAGGCCGGTGAGGTCACCCGGCGCCCGGCCCACGACGTGCGCGACCAGATGGTCGCCGCTGTCCGCCACGGTGACGGCCACGTCGACCACTCCGTCGAGTTCCCTGATCGCGGACTCCACCTCGCCGAGCTCGATCCGGAACCCCTTGAGCTGGACCTGGTCGTCGGCCCGGCCTGCGAACTCCAGCTCGCCGTCGAGCGTCCGGCGGGCGAGGTCGCCCGTGTGGTACATGCGGGAGCCGTCGCCCACGAACGGGTTCGCCACGAACCGGCCCGCGGTCAGCCCCGGCCTGCCGAGGTAGCCGAGCGACACCTGATCGCCCGCGACGTAGATGGCTCCCACCCGGCCGGGCGGCACCGGCCGGAGCCGGTCGTCGAGCAGATAGGTCTCCAGACCGGGGATCGGACCGCCGATCGGGCTGGCGGCGGCGTCGGCTTCGAAGTCTTCGTCGGTGAGCACCCGGTGGGTGACGTGGACGGTGGTCTCGGTGATGCCGTACATGTTGACCAGTTCGGGCGCGGCGGTGCCGTACCGCTCGGTCCAGCCGCGCAGCCGTGCGGGATCGAGCGCCTCGCCGCCGAAGATGATCCGGCGCAGCGCGGTGGCCGGTTCACCGGCGTGCCGGTCGGCCTCGATGAACCGGTAGAACGCCGACGGGGTCTGGTTGAGCACGGTCACTCCGCGCTCGCGGACCAGGCGGTGGAAGTCCACCGGGGAACGGGTCAGCGCGTAGTCCGGCACCAGCAGCTCGGCGCCGTGCGCCAGCGCGCCCCACAGCTCCCAGACGGCGAAGTCGAAGGAGTACGAGTGGAACTGGACCCACACGTCGTGCGGGCCGAATGCCATGTCGGGCCCGGTGTTCGCGAGGAGCGTCACCACGGCGGTGTGCGGGACGACGACGCCCTTGGGCCTGCCGGTCGATCCGGACGTGTAGATCACGTACGCGGGATCGTTCGGGCCGGGCCGTGCGGTCTCCGGCACCGGGCCTTCCGTCTGCGGCAGTTCGTCCCCCAGGACGAGGACACGGGCCTGTACGCCCGCCCGGGTCAGCAGCCCGGTGAACCGGTCGCGCTGTTCACGGTCGACGAGGACGGCCTGCGGTGCGGCGTCGGCGAGGATGTACTCCAGTCGTTCGTCCGGGTAGGCCAGGTCCAACGGTACGTACGCGCCACCCGCGGTGACGATGGCGACCAGGGCGACGACCTGTTCCAGGGAACGCGGGACGGCTACGGCGACGCGCCCGCCCGGTCCGACGCCGGCTGCTCGCAGGACCGCCGCCAGCTCGTCCTTGGCCGAGGCGAGTTCACCGTACGTGAGCGAACCGGTGCTGCCGTCGAGGGCGCACTGGGTGACAGCGACGGCGGTCGGGTCGCGGTGGGCGGAGGCGTCGAACAGCGCGACCAGTGTCGTCGGGGCGGCCGGCGCGGGGCGCCGGGCGTCCTCGGCTGCGAGGTCCTCGATCAGGGCGTCAGGCCGGGTGAGCAGGCCGGTGAGGGTGCGGGTGAACGTGCGCAGGATCGCCTGGGCGGTCGCTTCCCGGAGCAGTTCCCCGTCGTAGATCAGGTTGAAACGCGGGCGTCCGTCGCGGGCGCGTTCCACCACGAGTGTCAGCGGGTAGTGCGGGGCTCCCTCGTTCACGATGCCGGTGATGACCAGTTCGTCGTCGGGCCCGCGCAGGGAGGTCACGTCCGTTGCCACGTCGAACACCACCAGGGTGTCGAAGCGCGCGTCGGCGCCCGCCTGCCGGCCGATCCTCGCCAGCGAGACGTGCTGGTGCGGCAGCACGGCGCTCTGGTGTTCCCGCACCGAGGCGAGCAGGCCGGACGCCGTCGTGTCCGCGGCCCACCGGGCGCGTACGGGAACCGTGTTGATGAACAGGCCCACCATGTCCGCGATGCCGGGCACCTCCGCGTCACGTCCGGACACGGTGGAGCCGAACACCACGTCCTTGCCGTGCAGGAGACCGCCGAGTGTCACCGCCCAGGCGCTGTGCACGGCGACGCTCAGCGGCACGCCGGCCGACCTGGCGGCAACGTCGATGTCGTCCGTCGGCTCCACCGCCGTGTCGGCGAAACGGTCGGACGGGGTGTGGTCCTCGGCGACCAGCGAGGGGCCGGGCAGTCCGGCGAGCTGGTCGCGCCAGACGCGGTCGCTCTCGTCGTCGTCCCGTGCGGCGAGCCAGTGCACGTAGTCGGGGAAGCCGCCGGCCTGGTACACGGTCCCCGGCCGGTGGTACTCGGCCAGCAGCGTGCGGAGCATCGGGGGTACCGACCAGCCGTCGGCGATGATGTGGTGCACGGTCTGCACCAGGACGTTGCGGTCCGAGCCCTGCCGGATGAGCGTGTAGCGCATCAGCGGTCCGGTGGCCAGGTCGAATCCCGCGCGACGGTCCCGCTCGGCGTAGTCGTGGATCTCGGCGTCGGTGATGCCGGGACGGTCCAGTGTGGTGAAGGGTGCCTCGGCACCGCTCTCCAGTACGGATACGACGCGGCCGTCGGCGAGCGCCACGAACCGTGCGGCCAGGTTCGGGTACAGGGTGAGCAGCCGGGTGGCAGCCGCCGCGAGCCGTCCGGCGTCCACCTCGCCCTCCAGCGTCAGCAGCTGCTGCTCCACGTAGCTGCCGGCCGATTCGTCGTCGAAGACCGAGTGGAAGTACAGGCCTTCCTGCAACGGGGTCAGCGGCAGGACGTCGCGCAGTCCGGGACCGTCCAGCGCGTCGACGTCCGTCTGGGTGAGCGACACCAGGCCGAAGTCGCTGGGCGAGTGGCCGCCCTCGTCGAGTGCGGCCAGGCCGGCCAGGGCTTCCCGCAGGTACTCCCCGATCGTCGTGATGTCCTCGTCGGTGAACATGCCGTCGGGCCAGGAGATGGTGGTGACCAGTTCGTACGAGCCGGTCGCCGCCTGTTCCGCGATGAGGTTGAACTCCAGGGCGCGCGGCAGGCGCATCCGCGGGTCACGCTTCTCTCCCAGTTGTCCCGCGGTTCCCGCGAGCTGCCAGTCCCCCGAGGTGTCCGAGTCGAAACGGCCGAGGTAGTTGAACAGCACCTGGGGTGCCGGTGCGTCGAACCGGGTGTCGCCCAGGTACCGCAGGGCGCCGTAGGAGAGACCATTGCCCGGCACTCGGGCGAGGTCCTCCTTGACCGCCTTGAGCGCGGCGGCCAGGTAGGCGGGTGAGAGGGGACCGGCCGCGGCGCCGGGGTCGACGGTCACCGGGAAGAGGGTGGTGAACCAGCCCACGGTCCGCGACAGTTCCGGCTCGAAGCCGGCGGCGTCCGCCACGAACCGTCCTTCGCGGCCGTGGCCCTCCAGTTCGATGTGGGCGAATGTCTGGTCCTGCCCGAGGTCGCGGCGCCACCGGGCGAGGGCGACGGCGAGCGCGGTCAGCAGTACGTCGTTGACACCCGCGTGGAACTTCGCGGGTATCTCGCTCAGCAGCGCGGCGGTGACCTCGGGTCCGACGAGGACGGTCCGCTCCCGTTCCCGGGCGACGGTGTCGGCCTCGGACAGCGGGCGCCTGCCCAGCGGTCCGTCCGCTCCCGGCAGGTGGCGCCCGAAGTAGGCACGGTCCGCGTCGAACGGGGTACGCCCGAGCAGCTCCGTCCAGCGCCGGAACGAGGTGCCCACCGGGGGAAGTTCGACCGGTGCGCCCGTTGTGAGCTGACGCCATGCCGTGGCCAGGTCCTCCATCAGGACCCGCCAGGACACACCGTCGACCACCACGTGATGGACGACCACGACCAGTTGCCGTGCCTCCCGGCGCCAGACGGCGCGCAGCATCACCCCGTTGTCCGGGTCGAGGCCGTCGGTGGCGAGCGCGACGCATGCGTCGAGCGGCCGGTCGCTCTCCCGCCACCCGGCGACGGCGCCGTCCGCCTCCGGTATGTCGAAGCCCCAGCGGTCACCGCGCACCAGCCTGGCCCGCAGCATGTCGTGCCGCCGGACCACGGCGGTGAGGATCTCGTCGAGGGCACCGGCGGTCAGGCCCGCCGGGGTGTTGAGCACCACCGACTGCACGAAGCCGTCGACCGCGTCCGTGGTCGCGCCGAGCCACTGGACGATGGGCGATCCCACGACGGACCCGGTGGCCACGTCGTCGTCCTCCACCGGGGACACGTCCTCCCGGCTCGCCACCGCTGCGAGCGCGCCCACGACGCCGTGGGTGAAAATCTGCCGTGCCGTGACGTAGAGACCGGCTTCACGCAACGCGCTCAGCAGGGAGATCGCCAGAATGCTGTCTCCGCCGAGCCGGAAGAAGTCCTGGTCGACGCCGACTTCGTCCAGCCGCAGCACCGCGGCGACCGCCTCGCAGACCAGGCGCTCGTTCTCGGTGGCGGGCGCGGCGACCGGCCCGTCCGAGATCACGGGCTCCGGCAGCGCGGCCCGGTCGGTCTTGCCGTTGGCGGTGAGCGGGAACTCCTTCAGCACGACGGTGTGGGTGGGCACCATGTACTCCACCATGTGCTCGACGGCCCACGCCCTGACCTCGTCGGCGCGCAGGTCCTCGCTCCCGGCGGCAGGGATCACATAGCCGATCAGATAGGTGCCGCCCGCCGAGTTCTTCCGGGCGACGACGCAACTGTGGCGTACCCCGGGGTGTTCCGCGAGACCGGCCTCGACGTCCTCGGTCTCCAGGCGCATGCCGCGGATCTTGATCTGGTTGTCCGCCCGGCCGAGGAAGTCCAGCGAGCCGTCCGGGGCGAACCTGGCGAGGTCGCCGGTCCGGTACAGCCGGGAACCGTCCCCGGCGAACGGGTTGGCCACGAAGCGGGAGGCGGTCAGACCGGGTGCGTTGACGTACCCGCGTCCCAGGAGGAACCCGCCCACGTACAGCTCGCCGCCGACCCCGACCGGGACGGGGCGCAGTTCGTCGTCCAGCACGTAGAGCTGGGTGTTGGGATTGGCCTTGCCGATGGATGTCGACAGCCGTTCCGCCGCGCCCCGGTAGATGACGTGCGAGACGCCGATCGTCGTCTCGGCGGGGCCGTAGCCGTGGTACATGGGGATGTCGAGCCGGGTGCGGAAGCGCTCGTAGAGCTCCGGGGTCAGCACCTCGCCGCCGCACCACACGTGCCGCAGGCTGTCGAGCCGTCCGGAGTCCCCCGCCATCTCCAGCAGGACGTCCAGCATGGACGACACCAGGTAGGTGAAGGTGACGCGCTGTTCCGAGATCACGCCGAGCAGGTGGTGCGGGTCGCGTTCACCGCCCGGCCGCAGGACCACCAGCCGGCCACCGCACACGAGCGGCAGGAAGATCTCGTTGATGGAGATGTCGAAGGAAAGCGGCGCCTTGAACAGCGACGCGTCGTCGTGGCCGAAGTGCAGGATCTCGTCGACCTGCCACAACAGGCGTTCACTGATCGCTTCGTGACGGATCATCGCGCCCTTGGGGCGGCCGGTCGAACCGGATGTGAAGATCACATAGGCCAGGGCGGAGCCGGGCACGGACACCTCGGTCCCCTCGGCGGGGTGGGAGGCGAACCCCCAGTCGTCGAGGTCGACCGCGACGGCCTCCGGCTCGCCCGGACCGTGCTCGCCCGAGCTGTTGAGCTGGAGCACGACGCGGGCGTCCTCGACGACGACGGCCCGGCGCGCGGCGGGCCACACCGGATCGAGCGGAACGAAGGCGCATCCCGCCTGGAGCACACCGAGGAGCCCGATGACCATGTCGGCGGAACGGGCAAGCGAGATGCCGACGACCTGTTCGGCGGTGAGTCCGCGCTCGATCAGGTGGTGGGCCAACTGGCTCGAAAGTTCCGCTGCCTGACGGTAGGTCAGTGACCGGTTCCCGTCCACGATCGCGACGGCGTCGGGCCGCGCTCGCGCCTGCTCGCGGAACATCTCCACGATGGTCGGGCGGACCCGGCCGGCCTCGGTGTCGTTCCACTCGGCCAGGGCCTCGATCCGCGCGGCGATCCCGGAGGGGCCGATGGTCCCGAGGGGCCGGTCGGGGAAGTCCGCGAGGTCGTCCAGGGCGAGCTGCGCTTCGGCCGGCGCGACGCCTTCGGGTACGGCGATGCTGCGATCGTCCGCACCGACCTGCCAACCACCGCTTGCCGAACCGCCGTTGTCGACCCACCCGAGGACGTCGGCGAACAGGGTGCCGGGGGTGAGGTCGATTCCTTCGGGGCTCCGGCCGGTCGCCCAGTAGGACAGGCCGACAGCGCACGCCGTGGTGAAGGTCCGGTCACCGTAATCGCCGGTTCGCCGACGCAGGCCCGCCAGGGCCGCGTCAGAAAGCAGTACGGGACGAGCACCCGGTTCCATCATCGAAGACTCCGCTTCCCATCCGAGATATGCGACTGAGCCTAGCCTAACTAAGGCTTACCTAACTACCCTCTCGCCAGGCCCGCCACAGTCGTGCGTAGCGGCCGCCCAGGGCCACCAACTCCTCGTGCGTCCCCTGCTCCACGACCCGCCCCGCATCCAGCACGGCGATCCGGTCCGCGGCCATCGCCTGGGTCAGCCGGTGCGCCACGAACAGCGTGGTCCGGCCCGCACAGGCGGCGAGCACGCCCCGCTCCAGCTCGGCGGCGCCCTCACTGCCGGCCTCCGCCGTCGACTCGTCCAGGACCACCACCGGAGACCGGGCCAACACCAGCCGGG
This sequence comes from Streptomyces sp. NPDC002809, assembly GCF_040295435.1. Taxonomy (NCBI): domain Bacteria; kingdom Bacillati; phylum Actinomycetota; class Actinomycetes; order Kitasatosporales; family Streptomycetaceae; genus Streptomyces; species Streptomyces sp. NPDC002809. The sequence continues at coordinate 75,562 of NZ_JBEOVJ010000017.1, read as the reverse complement.
CCAGGGCGATCTGGGCGACCTTGGTGACGTCCAGGCGCTCGCCGCCCTCGCCGACCATGGTCCGCAGCCCGTCCGGCAGCGCGTCGGCCCACACCCCAGCGCCGACCGTCCGCAGCGCGTCCGTCAGCTCCGCGTCGGTCGCCTCCGGCGCGGCCAGCCTCAGATCGTCGGCGAGCGGACCGGAGAACACGTGCGTCTCCTGCGTCAGGATGCTGACCAGGGCCCGGGCCCCGGCCTCGTCCAGACCTGCGAGGTCGTTCGGCCCGATCCGCACCGAGCCGGACTGCGGGGTCCCGATACCCGCGATCAGTGCGGCGAGGGTCGACTTGCCCGCACCCGTCGCCCCCACCAGAGCGAGTGAGCCACCGGCCGGGATCGTCAGACTGACGTCCCTCAGGACCGGATCCTCGGCATCGGGATAACTGAACGTCAGCCCCTCCACCGTCACTTGGTACGGAGCGGATTCCGCGGGCGCCACGGTGACGTCGCCGACCAGGCGGTCCTGCGCGCCCTCCCCCAGCACCCCGACCAGCCGGGTCAGGCTCGCACCCGACTTCTGCGCCTCGTCGAACGTGAACATGATGGCGCCGAGCGGCGTGAACAGCCGGTGGAACATCAGCGGGGCGGCCGACACCTCGCCGAGCGTGGCCGCATCGCCTTCCAGCAGGGCGTATCCGACCAGGAGGATCAGGACCAGCCCGATGAACTCGGCACGGTTCTCCCTGCCGACGAAGCGGCCGAAGAACCGGAACACCTCGATGCCGAGTTCGCGCACCCGCCACGACTCGCTCGTGACCTTCTCGCGGAACGCGCCCTCCAGGCGGTAGGCCCGGACCGTGTCGATCCCGTTCAGACCACTGATCAACGCCTGAGCCCGGTCGGCCTGGGCCGCCCGCTGCTCCCGGTAGAGCGGCGCGGACCGGGGGAGGTACCAGCGCAGGGCAAGCGCGTACGCGGGCAGCGCACCCGCGCCGGCCAGGCCGAGCCGCCAGTCCAGCCCGAACATGCCGGCCGTGGCGATGACGACCAGCACTCCCGCCGTGAACACGGTAGGGATGGCCGACCGGATGCCCCGGGACAGGACAGCCACGTCGTCACCCACCCGGGAGAGCACGTCTCCCCGGCCGACCTGTTCGATCCGCGCACTCGGCATGCCCAGCACCGCGCGGACGGCGCTCTCCCGCAGCCGGGCGAGCAGGTCCGCGCCCAGCCGCCCGATCAGGTACGTCGATCCCGCGGTGGCCGCCGCTCCGAGCAGCGCTGCGGCCACCATCAGCACCCCGATCCTGACGAGGAGCGAACGCGACTCGCCCTCGACCACCCCGTCGACCACCTGGCCGAGCAGAAGTACCGGGAGCACCTGGAGCGCCGCCCCGGCGACCGTGGTGAGCACGGTGGCGGTGGCCAGCCACGGCACCTCACGGCAGTGTGCCGTGATCCACCTGGTGGCCTCACCGCCGGTCGCCGTGCGCAGGGTCGCCGGGGCGGAGCGGGTTCCGGTGGCGCTCACACGCGCGCCGGTTCGAGCCGGCCGAGAGTATCGGCCGACGTCACTGGTCGACCGACTTCACGAGCTCGTCGATCGCGTACGGCATCGACAGCAGGGTGCCCTGGGAGATGGCCGCGCCAACTGCCGGCCCCTCGCTGTCGAGCAGGTACGACACCTTGCCCTCCTTGACCACGGACAGGTTGCTGAAGAGCTCGGACTTCTTCAGCGCCTCCTGGTCCGCCTTGTCGTTGATGACGAAGACGCGGTCGACATCGACGAGGTCCATGCGCTCCGGGGAGAGCTTGGTGTAGAACGAGCCGCCCGCGATCTTGTCGATCTCCGTCGCACCCTTGTAGCCGATACCCGTCACCAGCCGCCCGCGCACGTCGGTGGTGGTGAAGGGCGCCACGGACTTCTCGTACCAGGACAGCGCGACAGCGGTCTGCTTCGCGAACTCCGGGTGGGCCTTGGCTGCCGCGTCGAGCTGCGTCTGGACACCCTTCACCATCGCGGTGCCTTCGGCCTCCTTGCCGAGCGCCTTGGCGATGTGGAGCGCGTTGTCCTGCCACGACGCGCTGAAGGGTTCCTTCTCGGCCTTGGTGCGGCCCACCGTCGGGGCGATCTTCGACAGCTTGTCGTACGCGGCCTGGTCGACCTCGGAGTAGACCGCGATGATCAGGTCCGGCCGAAGTGCGGCGATCTTCTCGTAGTTGGGGCCCGCGTCACCGTTCTTCATGATGACCTCGGGGCGGGCGTCGCCCCACTTGTCCTTCACCCAGGGCCACTGGGTGTTGATGTCGGGCGTCTTGCCCGCGGGGTTCGGGTACTGGTCGACCATGCCGACCGGCTTGATCCCGAACGCCAGGATGGTCTGGTCGTCCGTGTAGCCGACCGAGACGACCCGCTCGGGCGCCTTGGTGATCTTCGTGGATCCGAACGCGTGCTCCACGGTGACCGGGAACGCGCCGGAGGCGGCGGTCGGGGCCTTGCCGCTCGCCTTGTCCGTGTCGTCCGTCGAGTCTGAACCGCATCCCGCCAGGAGGCCGATGCCGAGGGCCGCGGCGGACACCGTCGCCGCCAGCCGCCGCCAGGGCTTCGTGAGCATCGTTCTATGGGTGAGCATCCGGAATCCCTTGCTTTCGCACTGTCCACTGACCCCCGTGTAAGGGCAGCCAAACCTTACCCCGACCGAATGAGGGCAGCCTAGCCTAACTGGCGTATTCCCCCTGTCCGAAACCTAGTTGAGATGTACGTGGGTGCGGCCGATCGGCACGATGAGAGGCCGGTCGCCGACCGGGTCGTCGATCACCATGGCACGCAGCCCGAACGCCTCGTGCAACAGCTCGGCGGTGATGACGTCCCGCGGGTGCCCCTGCGCCAGGATCGCCCCCTCCCGCATCACGACGAGGTTGTCGCTGTACCGCGTGGCCAGATTGAGGTCGTGCAACACCATGACCACGGTGCATCCCGACTCGTGCAGGTCGTCCACCAGGTCGAGCACATCGATCGCGTGCGCCAGGTCCAGGTAGGTGGTCGGTTCGTCCAGCAGCAGCAGGTCGGTGCCCTGAGCCAGCGTCATCGATATCCAGACGCGCTGGCGCTGTCCGCCGGACAGCGAGTCGACGGGACGGTCGGCCAGATCGGACACCCCGGTCATGGCCAGAGCCTTCTCCACGACGCCCGCGTCGTCCGACGACCACTGCCGCAGCCAGCTCTGGTGCGGATGGCGCCCCCTGGCGACCAGGTCGGCCACCGTCAGCCCCTCAGGGGCGACGGGAGCCTGCGGAAGCAGGCCGAGCTTCTTCGCCACGTCCCTGGTCCTGAGCGCGGCGATGTCCTCGCCGTCCAGCACCACCGCACCCTTGGCCGGCCTGAGCAGACGTGTCAGGGTGCGCAACAGGGTCGACTTCCCACAGCCGTTGGGGCCGATGATCGTGGTGATCACGCCTGGCGGGATCGCGACGTCCAGACCGTCGATGACCGTCCGGCCCCCGTATCCGACCGTGACACCTCTGGCCGCCAGCCGTGAAGTGTCCCTGCCCACCGACTCGACCTCGGTGGTGGTGTGGTGAACGGCCACAGGCCCTCCTTTCTCCGGGTGGTCCAACTCGTCTGTCAGCTATCTGAGGTTCGCGCGCACCAGCAGATACACAAGGAAGGGGCCGCCGATCGCGGCGGTGACCACACCGACGGGGAGGGAGACCGGCAGCGCCGAGCGCGCGACCAGGTCGGATCCGATCAGCAGCAGTGCGCCGACCAGTCCGGAGGCCACCATCGGCGGTGTGGGGCATCTCGCCAGACGCATCGCCACCTGCGGCGCCACCAGCGCGACGAACGGGACCGGGCCCGCCGCACTCACCGCCACCGCGGCCAGCAGCACCGCGCACAGCAGCAGGACGGCCCTGATCACCGTGTACCGGACGCCGAGGCCCGCGGCGACCTCGTCCCCGAGGTGCATCGGCTTGAACTGGAACGCGACGCAGGCCACGACGACCATCAGGAGGAGCGAGCACCAGAGCGCCACCCCGACCTCGTCCCACGACCGGTTGTCCAGCGAGCCGACCAGCCACGCCTGCGCCCGGGCCACGTCCCTGATGTCCGCCGAGACCAGCAGCCATGTCGTGATCGCCTCCGCCATGGCGCTCACCGAGATACCGATGAGGATGAGCCGGAAGCCGTCGATCCCCCGCCGCCACGCCAGGAAGTACACCAGCAGCCCTGCCCCCAGGCCGCCCGCAAGTGCCGCGGCCGACACCCCCACGGCACTGACGACCGCCGCGGCCGTCCCGCCCGACACCGTCACCAGGAAGACCGCGACCACGCTCGCGCCCCCGGTGATCCCGAGAATGTCCGGGCTGGCCAGGGGGTTGCGCGCGACGGACTGGGTGATCGCTCCGGACACGCCGAGCGCGATCCCGACCACGAGGCCGGCCATGGCGCGCGGCATACGCAGATCCATGATCACGAACTCGTCGATCTGCTCGCCCCTGCCGAGGATCGTGGCGATCACCCGGGTGAGGCCGATGGGGAAGTCCCCGACCCCGATGGAAAAGCAGAACACCAGGAAGACCGCGGCCGCCAGCACCAGCGTGACCAGCACGATCCAGGGCCGCCATACGAACGACACCTGGCCGAACCGTACGCCGGGCGCCAACGAGGGCTTCGTCTCTGTCACGTTCATGCGCTCCTGAACTTTCCACGCCACACCAGAGCCGCGAAGAACGGCGCGCCGAGGACGGAGACAACGACACCCGCGTCCAACTCTCCGGGCCGCACCACCAGTCGGCCCACGATGTCGCAGACCAGGAGGACGACGGCACCGAGGAGCCCCGCGTACGGAACCAGCCAGCGGTAGTCCGGTCCGGTCAGATAGCGGGCCACATGCGCGACCATGAGCCCGAGGAACGCGATGGGGCCGCACGCCGCGGTCGCCGCGCCCGCCAGCAGGGTGATGGCGAGGATGCCGACCGTCCGGCTCAGCGCGATGTTCACGCCCAGCCCCCGCGCCACGTCGTCGCCCAGGTTCAGCAGGTTGAGCGAGGGCAGCATGGCGAGGGCGAGCACCAGCCCGACGGCGACGAACGCGGTCACCGGCCAGATGACCTCGAAGCCGACGCCCGCGACGGACCCGGCGTTCCAGAACCGCAGCGCGTTCAGCGCCTTCTGGTCCGACAGCGCGACCGCGGTCGTCATGGCGGCGAGGAACACGGTGATCCCCTGACCGGCCAGTGCGAGCGTCAGCGGGTTGCCCGCGCCCCTGCCGACGCTCGCCAGGCCGAACACGACGACACCGGCGACCGCCGCCCCCAGGAAGGCGAACCAGACGTACTGGAACGGACTGCTGAACCCGAACACGGCGATCACCGACACCACGGCGAACGAGGCGCCCGCGTTCACCCCCAACAGCCCCGTGTCCGCAATCGGGTTGCGCGTGTAGCCCTGGATCAGCGAGCCGCCGACTCCCAGGGCGATGCCCGCGACGACGGCGAGCACCGTCCGGGGCACCCGCACGGTCTGCACGATGAGCCGGATCTCGGTGAGCCGCTGGTCGGGCTCCGGCCCCGCGAACAGTCCGTGCCACACCTCGGCGGGACTCAGCGCACGCGCACCCACGGCCAGGGACACCGCCCCCGCGGCCAGGAGGATCACCAGCAGCACCCCGAAACCCACAACCCGCCTCCGGCGGGCCGTCGTTGTCCCCCTGGGCACGGGGCGCTCAACTGCAGTCGTGCTCATGTCGACGTACGCTATCCCTTTGATCCACTCGGACGACACGGCGGTACGGAACCGGTGGCCGGTCCGCACCGTGTCGTCGCATCGTCTAGCGGGGCGTGCTGCCCGCTCCGCCGGCGACCGGCCGCGCCCCGTCGGAAGCGGGCCTGACGCCCCGTTCGAGCAGCGAGTCCAGGATCTCCCCGACCCGGATCGCGGTGTTGGACAGCAGCGCCGACGTGATGCCGTGCGTGTGCTCCGTACCTCCCTGGAGGTAGATGCCGCAGCGCAGACCGGAGTCCGTCGCGATGCGGTAGTCCCGCTCGACGCGGACGCGGCCCTGGTCGTCCCGCAGGCACCGGTCCGCGACATCGCCCAGGAGTCCGAGGGGGTCGGCGGGGCTGTAGCCGGTGGCGAGCACCACGACGTCGGCGTCCAGGACCGTCTCCTCACCCGTGACGAGGGACCTCACACTGGCACGGACGTGGTCGGGCGTCTCCTTGACCTCTTCGAGCCGCGACACGTTGAGGAAGCGCAGCCGCTCGGTGCCGAGCACCTTCTCCTGGTACATCTGGCGGTACAGGTCGTCGATCAGGTCGATGTCCACCACGGAGTAGTTGGTGTTGCCGTGGTAGTCCATCAGCCTGCGCTTCACGCCCTCGGGGGCGGCGAAGTACTCGTCGACCGCCCCGGGGTCGAAGATCTTGTTGGCGAAGCTGCTGTCGTCGGCGGGGCTGTAGCCGTAACGGGAGAAGACCGCGCAGATCTCGGCCCCGGGGAAGCGGCGGTGCAGATAGGCGACATTCTCGGCGGCGCTCTGTCCGGCGCCCACGACCACGAACCGCGAGGGCGAGGTGCCCTCCAACGTGTCGACCTTCGCCAGCAGTTCGGAGTTGTGCCAGATCCGGTCGCCGCGCTCCACGCCCTCCGGCACGAGGGGGCGCAGCCCGGTCCCTATGACGAGGTTGCGGGCGCGGTGAACCGTGAGCCCCTCCCCCGACCGGACCGTGACGTCCATGTACTCCACGGCTCCGTCGTGGACTACGGGTGTGACACCGACGACCTCGTGATCGTAGGAGACCATGCTGTCGACCTGCGCCGCGGCCCACTCGAAGTAGTCGTGGAACTCCACCCTCAGCGGGAAGAGGTTCTTGTGGTTGATGAAGTCGATCAGCCGCCCCTTGCTCTGCAGATAGCAGAGGAAGCTGAACTCGCTGGAGGGGTTCCGGAGCGTCACCAGGTCCTTGAGGAAGGACACCTGCATGGTCGCGTCATCGATGAGCATGCCGCGGTGCCAGCCGAATCGCGGCTGCTGCTCGAAGAAGTGAGCACTGACCGCCTCCTGGGTGCCGCTGCGTGCGTTGTGTTCGCTGATCGCGATCGCCATGGCCACATTGGACGGCCCGAAGCCGATACCAATGAGGTCGTGGACCGGTGGTGCGTCGCCAGGACGAACCTGTGACATGTCACTCCCATCGTGCGGGGAAGCCGCCTGTCAGGTGGGGGGAACTGCGAAAGACGGGCACGCCGACGGAGTGGCCCGATTGAACTTAGGTGAGCCTAAGCTAATCCTGTGAAGCTGTCGATAGGCCTGAAACGGACAACCGGGGCATCAAGGGCGACCAACTCGGGTTCTGTGTGCACCCGTTGCCAGATTAGGTAAGGCTTGCTTTACTGACTGTCGCTCCATTCCTACGCTGAGGAGGAACCCCATGCGGGTCGTCATGTTCGGTTACCAGACCTGGGGGCACCGCACCCTGCAAGCCCTCCTGGACTCCGAGCACGACGTGGTGCTGGTCGTGACGCACCCGAAGAGCGACCACGCGTACGAGAAGATCTGGAGCGACTCCGTCGCCGACCTCGCCGAGAAGCACGACGTCCCGGTGCTGATCCGCAACCGCCCCGACGACGAAGAACTCTTCGAGCGCCTCAAGGAGGCCGACCCGGACATCATCGTGGCCAACAACTGGCGGACCTGGATCCCGCCGCGCATCTTCGCCCTCCCGCGCCGCGGCACGCTGAACATCCACGACTCGCTGCTGCCGAAGTACGCCGGCTTCTCACCGTTGATCTGGGCCCTGATCAACGGCGAGCAGGAGGTGGGCGTCACCGCGCACATGATGAACGACGAACTCGACGCCGGTGACATCGTCCGGCAGGAAGCGGTCCCGGTCGGACCGGCGGACACCGCCACCGACCTCTTCCACAAGACCGTCGACCTCATCGCCCCGGTCACCACGGGCGCACTCGACCTCATCGCCTCCGGGCAGACCGAGTTCACCAAGCAGGACCGCTCCCGGGCAAGCTTCTTCCACAAGCGCTCGACCGAGGACATCCGCATCGACTGGACCTGGCCGGCACAGGACCTCGAACGCCTGGTGCGCGCCCAGTCCGCGCCGTACCCCAGCGCCTTCGCCTTCCACAAGGGCAAGCGCCTGGAGGTCCTCGACGCCGTGGTGTCACAGGCCCGCTACGGCGGAACGCCCGGCCGGATCTTCTACCGCGAGGGCGAGGGCGTGGTGATCGTCGCCGGCGCGGACGCCCGCACCGGCCGCAACCACGGCCTGGCCGTGACGCGCGTACGTACCGAGGACGGCCGGGAGATGCCGGCGACGGAGTACTTCACCTCCATGGGCGGCTACCTGACCAGCCGCCCCTGACGCGCCAGTGCGCTGCCGCGTGCGGGACCTTCGGATCCCGCACGCGGTGGCACGACCCGTCCCCCCTCACGAGCACGGCCCGGCCCTCGCCCGTAGGCCACCTTCTTCGTGATTCCATGAATTGCGAATCTCTGCAATTCACTACATGCTGTGCTGATCGTGTCCGCCGCCAGCCGCGGACGCAGCACGCATGAAGCCCTGGGGTACCGGGGTGGTGAGGGGAGTTCGCGACCGTGCCGGTTCCGCTGTACCAGGCCAAGGCCGAGTTCTTCCGCATGCTCGGGCATCCGGTCCGCATACGCGTACTCGAGCTGCTCCAGGACGGTCCCATGCCGGTACGGGACCTGCTCACGGCGATCGAGGTGGAGCCCGCGGCCCTGTCGCAGCAGCTCGCCGTGTTGCGCCGCTCGGGCATCGTGTCGTCGGTCCGTGAGGGCTCGACGGTGGTGTACGAGCTGGCCGGCGGGGACGTGGCGGAGCTGATGCGGGCCGCGCGCCGGATCCTGACGGAGATGCTGACCGGGCAGAACGAGCTATTGGCCGAGCTGCGGGACGCCCAGGCCTCCGCACAGTGAGCAGGACGGCGCCGGGCGGGCGTCCGGCCCGTGCGGGTGGTGTCCGGTGAGCGACCGGCCGAAGGCACTCCCGCTGCGGCACGTGCTCACCCTGCCCACGATGGGGGCGGCGGTCCGGATCGCCCGCGAGACCGCCCAGCAGGTCCTGGCGGAGTGGGGCGTCAACGGTGGGCATCCATGCGTGGACCCGGCGCTGCTGATCCTCTCTGAACTGGTGACCAACAGCGTCCAGCACGCCGCCGGCCTGTCTCCGACGGTCACCGTGATCTACGCGGCGGATGCGGACACGTTCGCGTTCGCCGTCCACGACCGCCATCCGTACCGGCCCCCGCTCCTGTCAACGGTCACCGCGGGCGATGCCACCGGGCTCGCCACCGTCATGGAACTCACCCTCGGCCTGGGCGGGACCGCAGTGGTCCGGGGCGACGCGGACGGCGGAGGGAAGAGCATCTGGATCACGCTCCCCCTGTGACCGGCGGACGGCCCGGACAGCACCCCGCAGCGACACCACACCTGAGCAGGAGACGCTCAGGAACGAACAAGGCAAGGAAGACACCATGAGCGACGCAACCGAGGCACTTCCCCCGTGTCCCGAATGCTCCGGCGCGTACACCTATGAGATGGGCGCGCTCCTGATCTGCCCCGAGTGCGGCCACGAGTGGTCACCGACGACCACCGGGCCCCCGGAAGGCGGCACGGCCGAGAGCGCGGACCGCACCATCAGGGACGCCGTCGGCAATGTGCTCACCGACGGCGACACCGTCACCGTCGTCAAGGCCCTGAAGGTCAAGGGCGGCCCGAGCGGGATCAAGGCCGGCACCAAGGTGCGCAACATCCGTCTCGTGGACGGCGTGGACGGTCACGACATCGACTGCAGGATCGACGGGTTCGGCTCCATGCAGCTCAAGTCCAGCGTCGTCAAGAAGGTCTGACCGGCACCGGCACCGCTGGCGAAGGCAGGCGGTGCCCTCCTCGGCCGAGGAGGGGACCCGCGGCCCCAGGGTCATCCGGTACGGCCGGGGCGGGGAAGATGTCCCCATGGCGAAGAGTTCTCGGTGGACGCGATGCGCGGTGCACACACGACAACGGCCGTCCGGTGCCCCGGCGGCCCCTGCCGGTGTGAGGAGGATGCGGTGAGCGCGCCTCTGTACCAGCTGAAGGCGGAGTTCTTCAAAACCCTCGGCCACCCGGTCCGGATCAGGGTGCTGGAACTTCTCAGCGAGCGTGAGCACGCCGTCTCGGAGATGCTGACCGAGGTCGGTGTAGAGGCGGCCCACCTCTCACAGCAACTGGCCGTCCTGCGCCGGGCCAACCTCGTCGTCCCCCGCCGGGAAGGCTCCACCGTCCACTACTCGCTGGCCAATCCGCAGGTCGCGGAGCTGTTGCGGGTCGCGAGAAGCATCCTGTCCGGCGTGCTGACCGGCCAGGCCGAACTCCTGGCCGACCTCAAGGCCACCGAACCCGGCTCCGTGCCGCCGGTCCGTCGCCACAGGTCGTCCCGGGCCATGCGCGAGTGACCTGGGGCTCGATCTCGGTGTTCGTCGCACGGACCCACCGCAGGTCTCCCGCCCGCCTTTCCCCAGGGCGCCGGGGTCCCGCCCACCACAGCGCGCCGGCCTGAAGGCGGCAGGGACGTCCGTCCGGCCCAGGGCCATCAGGTGCCGGCGGACGTCGCGCGGGCACCGCCCTGCCGCACCGTGGAACCCGCAGCTCCGTGCGGCGGATCGCCAAATCCCTTGGTGCCCAGCGGATTCGGGGCGAGAATCGCCGGATGCGTGAAGCAGTACTGTCCGACGGAATCGTCACTCTCTCCCCCCTGCGCCTCGACGACGTGGATGCCCACCTCACCGGCGAGGACGAGCTGCTCGTTCGCTGGCTCAACGGCGGTCCGGAAACGCGCGAGAACGTCGAGACCTACTTCCGGCACTGCCGGGATCAGTGGGACACCGCCGGGCCGCTCCGCGCCTTCGGTATTCGGGCGGGCGCCGGCCGGACACTCGCGGGAACCATCGACCTGCGGTTCGCGGAAGACTGCTTGGATCCCGGCCAGGTGAACATCGCGTACGGCCTCTACCCGCCCTGGAGGGGACGCGGGCTGGCAACCCGCTCGGTGCTCCTGGTGTCCCGGTACGCGGCGAGCGAGGGCGGGGAGGAGGCGGTGATCCAGGTGGATCCGGAGAATCTCCGATCCGGCGCAGTCGCGCGGCGGGCGGGGTTCACCCACACCGGGAGGACACGGACGAAGGACGGCACGTGGTTCGACCGGTACGTCCGGGACCTGCGCACCGATGCTCCCGCCGTCTGACGGCTCGGTCAGATCGCCATGAAGCAGGGCAGGTCGCCCGGGTGCACGGCCCGCGCTACGCCTGAGTGGTGAGGTGCTGTTCCGCAGCCAGCACCGCGTCGTGCGCGCAGGTTCTGCCCAGAAGTACGCACAGGGTGTACGCGGCGTCGTCCAGTGCCTGCCGCGCCCGCATGTCGGACGGAGCGGCGGTCAGCCGGGACCGGCAGCCACGGAACTCCTCCAGTACCTCCGCGGTCCGGGCACGGCTCGGCATCAGCCCGATGCCCGCCTCCCGGGGCGACACGGTACGGGCCGTCGCCACGGCCCGGTGCAGTGCCCGCTCCACACGCGCCGGCATCGCGACGCCGCGTGAGTGGGCGGCCATGGCGGCAGCCACCTCGGCCGACGTGATACCCGCGGCCTTCGCCGCCGCGCCCAGTACCCGCCTCGCGTCCCGCGCCGAACACGGAGTGACCACCATGACCGTGCCGACCGCCCACGCGGCCCTGGGCTCGTCGATGGGGGGCTGTGCCGCGGACACCGCCACTTCGGGTGAGGCGCGCCTGCCGCCGGACTCGGGGTTGCAGGTCATGCGAGCAGACATCATCAGGGCCATTTCTCGACGAGGCCACGGAGGAGTTCCGTGACGACCGACGGGGGACATACCGGTTGTCGCGCACCCCCGCGTGCTCACACTTCCGAAACATGGCATCCGGAACGGCAGCGCGCCTGTGGACGGAGCCGCTCGGGTGACCGCCCGCCCCGCCCCGGCAGCGTGCGACGAGGGCCCCGGCTCCTGCCCGGCATGAGGAATGTGCGGTGCAGGGGGGTACGGCCTGGGTGCGGCGGAGTTCCTGCCGTGCACACAGTTGAAGCGGAGAGTCGGGGGTCACGCCGCTACGGCAACAGCGGCGTGGACGGTCAGCGGTGCGCAGTGCTCTGTTCCCGCTCATGCTGTTCCCGCTCATTGGGCCGGAAGGTGAGAACCCGATCCGATGCGGCGCACGGCGCCCACTCGGGCAGGCATGGGACTGGTTGGCTCGGTCCGCACGCTCCCGCGGAGCCGTGGTGCCGTGGTGCCGTGGTGCCGTGGTGCCGTGGTGCCGTGGTGCCGTGGTGCCGAGGATGGTCCCGCCCGATCTCCGACGCCCCGCTGAGCGGACGACGGGTCGCGCTCGGTATCCGTATGTCAGCAACCCTCACCCCAAGGAGTCCTTGATGCCGGCCCTCGGAACGACGATGCCGGTGACCGGCGCGCCCTGCTGGGTGAGTCTGGTGACGCCCGATCCTGACGCGTCCCGGTCGTTCTACGCACAGGTGATGGGATGGGAATTCCGCGACAGCAGCCTCGGACGCGACTTCTCGGTCGCCGTCACGGACGGCGAACCCGTCGCAGGGATGGGGTACTGCCACGGTCGCGACCTCGCCGCCCGCTGGACGCCGTACTTCGCCGTGGCCGACGCCGACGAGACCGCGGACCGTGTCAGGGAGCGGGGGGCCACGCTCGCCGTCGGGCCCACGCCACTGGGGGAAGGGCGCGCCGCCCTCGCGGCGGACCGCGACGGAGCCGCCTTCGGCTTCTGGGAGGGGCCCGCACTGGCCTGGACAGTGGGCCGGGGCAGCGCGCCCGCACGTCTGGACCTCATGACGCGTCACGCCTTCGAGGCGGCGATCTTCTACGCCGGGATCTTCGACTGGGCGAAGCCGAGCAGCGGCTGCGCGGTGGATTACGCGCAGGACCACGTCGTCGTTCAGGTGGGCGGACACACCGTAGCCACCCTGCGGGGCGGGGGCGTCGAATCCGCTCCGGACCCGAGGATGCGGCCGAGGTGGGTGGTGGACTTCCGCGTGACGGACAGCCGGGCGACCGCGGCGGCAGCCGACGCGGCCGGCGGAGAGTCCGCGTCGGCGCCTCCCCCGCTCGGCTGCTCGAGGGACGCCTACATCATCCGTGATCCCGGCGGCGCCCTGTTCACCGTCTCGGGCCCGAGCAGCGCCTGATGCAGGAGGCCCGCCGAGCCGGAAGGCCCGCAGCCGGTCTCAGGTGCAGGGACCGCGAAGCCCCGGCTGCGTCCGGTGTCCGACCGGCCGGGTATCCATGGGGCCGCTATCCGTCCGGCCGCGATCCGTCCGCGCGCCACGGGGATCAGTGGCTGGTGAGCTCCCCGGTGAGCCTCCCGTGAAGATCGGCGCTCTGATCGTTGAGGCCGATGATCTCGACGGTCTTGCCGCGCTGGGCGTACTTGGTCTCGATGGCGTCCAGGGCGGCAACGGAGGAGGCGTCCCAGATGTGGGCGGCGGACAGATCGATGACGACCCTGTTGGGGTCACCGGCGTAGTCGAACCGGCCGACGAGATCGTTGGAGGAGGCGAAGAACAGCTCTCCGTTCACGGAGTACACCACGCCGGTGCCGTCGGGGTCCGTGACGGAGGTGACGTCGGCGAGGCGGGCCACGCGCTTGGCGAAGATGACCATCGCGGTGACGGATCCGACGACGACACCGATGGCGAGATTGTGGGTGGCGACCACCACGGCCACGGTGATGACCATCACGGCGATCTCACCAGCGGGCATCCGCTTGAGGGTCTTCGGGGCGATGGAGTGCCAGTCGAAGGTCGCGAACGACACCATGACCATGACGGCGACCAGTGCGGCCATGGGAATGTCGGAGACCACCGGGCCGAAGGCGATGCACAGCAGCATCAGAAAGGATCCGGCGAGGAAGGTGGACAACCGGGTGCGGGCTCCGGAGACCTTCACGTTGATCATCGTCTGGCCGATCATCGCGCAGCCGCCCATGCCGCCGAAGAACCCGGTGACGATGTTGGCGATGCCCTGACCGATGGACTCGCGAGTCTTGGAGGAGTGGGTGTCGGTGATCTCGTCGACCAGCTTCGCGGTCATGAGCGACTCCATCAGCCCGACCAGCGCCATCGCGAGCGCGTAGGGGGCGATCGTCGTCAGGGTGTCCATGGTGAACGGGACGTCCGGCAGACCGGGCACCGGCAGCGAGGACGGCAGGGCTCCCTTGTCCCCCACGGTCGGCACGGCGATCCCCGCCGCAATCGTGATGACGGTGAGGACGACGATGGAGACCAGCGGCGCCGGGATCACCCCGGTGACCTTCGGGAAGAACACCATCAGCGCGAGACCGCCGATGAGCAGCGGATACACGGCCCAGGGCACATCATGCATCTCGGGTACCTGCGCCATGAAGATCAGGATCGCCAGGGCGTTGACGAAGCCGACCATCACCGAACGGGGTACGAACCTCATGAGCTTCGCCACCCCCAGCGCGCCGAGTGCGACCTGGAAGATCCCGGCCAGGATGACGGCGGCGATCAGGTAGCCCAGGCCGTGTTCCCGGTTCAGCGGTGCGATCACGAGTGCGACGGCGCCCGTGGCGGCGGAGATCATGGCTCGGCGGCCGCCGACGACCGAGATGACCACGGCCATGGTGAACGAGGCGAACAGGCCGATCGCCGGGTCGACTCCCGCGATGATCGAGAACGAGATGGCCTCGGGGATCAGCGCGAGCCCGACGACGAGGCCCGCCAGGATCTCGGTACGCCAGACCTTCGGATCGGACAGCCAGTCGGGCTTCAGGCCGCGCAGAACAGCGGCGGGCGTCATGACGGAAGAAGACAAGGAGGTGAGTACCTGTCGTGCTCGGGCAGTCCCCCGCCGACGGGCCGGGGCTTGCGGGAAAGGCGCGAAGGGGCCGGGCCGGCACTCCGCGGGCGGCCCCGACGGGCCGGAAGCCGAGGTGACGGACGAAGCGCGGGCACACGGCCGGGCAGCTCACATCCGGGGGCGATGAGTCACGGCGGGCAGGCGGTGGCCATCAGCACCATCTGCTCGCTCACGCTCACTCCTGCAAGAATCGGGGCTTCGCCGTGCGCCATAGCTCCCGGGGGTGTGGGGCGAGGCCACAGGGCCACGCTCACCGCCAGCAACTCTACCCTAACGTTAGGGTAGAGGTCGGTCGAGGCCGTGCGGAATGCGGCCCGCCACGAGGAGAAGGGCCAGGACCACAGGCGTGGACGACAAGCACATGCAGATCGGCGAGGTCGCTGCGCGGACCGAACTGTCCCTGCGCACCATCCGCCATTACGAGGAGACGGGGCTCGTCGCCCCCTCCGCTCGTTCGCAGGGTGGCTTCCGGCTCTACACCGAGAGTGACGTTCAGCGGCTCATGGTCATCCGCCGGATGAAGCCGCTCGGCTTCACCCTCGACCAGATGCGCGACCTCCTCGACGCGACGGACCGTCTCGACGCCGACGACGACCTGGACACCGACGAACGCGATCGCCTGGTGGACCGGGTACGCGTGTACGAGCGGGCCGCCACGGAACAGGTCGCCAGGCTCCGGATCCAGCTCGCCCGGGCCGAGGAGTTCGCCGACGCCCTGCGCACACGCCTGCCCCAGGAGACCCCGCCCTCCTCCGCCGCACGGCCCTGATCGACCGCGCCGGCTTCGCGTGGACAGCCCCTGGCCGGGGCGCGAGCGCAGGCATCTGTCCGACAAGGCAGGGCAACCTCGACTCCCGGCCCCTGTGTTCGCGGACGGGGCGTGCTGCCGGGCCGCCCGCGAGTGACCTCATGGGCCGTCGCGGACCAACTGGCTTGTCCGAGGTCGCGTTTCGAAAGTCCCGACTGCCCGGCGGTGTCCGGTGCGCACGCTCGCCGCGTGCCGGTGTCGCCCCGACCGTCCGGTGCGCACGCTCGCCGCGTTGTCGGGGTCACCCCGATACGTGACCGGCTCCGCCCCATCCGTCGTTCGGTCGACCACGGCTCAGCTGACGTGCGGCGACGCGCTGCCGGCATCCTCGAACGGGCCCGTCGGTGCGCGGCACCGCGCACGGCTGAACCGGCGGCGTTCCCGGACCGCTCCTCCTCTGCTCCGGGACACCGCGGTGGTCCACCGGCCCCCCGCACGCCACGCATTCGCGAAGCCCGTCGGGGTGCCCCCGGTTCAGGTGGCAGAACGGCTGGCCAGGTACTCGGTCATGCCCGAGCCGGTGAGCGGGTAGTAGTCGGAGAGACGCCCGCCCTCATCGAGGCGGCGGCGGGCGAACGCCTCGCGGTCCTGGTGAAGCAGGGAGTCCTCGGCGAGCGGGATCGCGTTCTGCTGCGGCACGACGACGGCACCGTCCTCATCAGCGACGATCAGGTCGCCGGGCGTCACCAGAGAGCCACCGACGCCGACGGGCACGTTGAAGGCGGACGGGAACAGTTCGGTCTGCGAGGCGTAGTGCGGGGTGACGCCGGTGCACCAGATGGGCACGCCGAGCGCGCGCACCCGGGCCGCGTCCCGCACTCGTCCGTCCACCACGATCCCGGCACCGCCGCGCAGTTTGAAGTAGCGCACGAGCATGTCGCCGAGGCAGCCGGTGAAGTGACTCCCGTGGGCCGAGATGACCAGTACGTCCCCGGGCTGAATGGATTCGAGGACGCCCCACAGCGGAGTCCTGCGCTCGATGTCCTCCTGCTCCGCGCCGTTGAAGACGTCTTCGCGCTGCGGAAGGAACTGCAGCGTGACAGCGCCGCCGGTGACCTTGACGTCCGGTTCGCGGTGCAGCGGTACGGGGCCGTCGATGAACGTCCGGGTGATGCCCATCTGATGCAGCTTCGCGCAGGCCGTCGCCGCGCTCACGTCCTTGAGAGCGTCCACCATCTGAGAGGTGGGCCGCACATAGGTGGAGGTGTGGACCGGCGCTCGCATCGATTCATAGGCCCGGCCCCCCTCCGGCCCACTGATGCCGGGCTCCCCCGTCGACTCGATGCGGGTCTCCCCCGTCGACGCCGTTTCCTGGTCCCCAATCGGGTGCATGCATGTGCCTCTCCGCGCGCTCGTCGCACGCAACGCCAGTGACATCATCGCCTATCGATGGTAGATAACAGCCAATCGATTAGTGCTGTCAATGCGTCAGGAGCCTCCCATGAACGGTGCCGCCACAGATTCCCCTGATCCCGCCGGAGCCACCGAGTGGTTCGAGGCGGCACGCTTCGGGCTGTTCGTCCATTTCGGCCTCTACAGCATGGCGGCGCGGCACGAGTGGGTCCGCAGCCGGGAAGCCATGTCCCAGCAGGAGTACGACCGTTATCTGTCCAGGTTCGATCCCGACCTGTTCGACGCCCGGCAACTTGCCCGTACAGCACGCGAGTCGGGGATGCGTTATGCGGTACTGACGACCAAGCACCATGACGGTTTCTGCCTGTTCGACTCGGCACTGACCGACTACACCTCGGTGCGTACGACAGGCCGCGACCTGGTCCGCGAATTCGTGGACGCGATGCGCGCCGAGGATCTGCGCGTCGGCCTGTACTACTCACTGCTCGACTGGCACCACCCCGACTTCACCGTCGACGAGCACCACCCGCTGCGCGGCACCGCGGCCGAGCAGGAGCCCCGCGAAATGGAGCGCTACCGCGCCTACATGGAGGGGCAGATACGCGAACTCCTCACCGGATACGGCCGGATCGACACCCTCTTCTTCGACTTCACGTATCCGGAGAAGGGCCCCGAGGCGTGGGGGGCGGAGCACCTCCTGGCCACCGTGAAGGAACTGCAGCCGGACATCCTCGTCAACGACAGACTCGGGATCCCCGGCGACTACGTCACACCCGAGCAGTACCAGCCCGACCGGCCGCTGGAGCGCCGTGGCGAGCGGGTGACATGGGAGGCCTGCCACACGCTCAACGGCTCATGGGGGTACGACCGCGACAACCACGACTACAAGGACCCCGCACTGCTGGTCCGCATGCTGGTGCAGTCGGTCGCGTGCGGCGGCAACCTCATCCTGAACGTCGGGCCCACGGGCCGCGGCTCCCTGGATCCGCAGGCCCGCGCCACGCTCCGGGCCATCGGCGAGTGGACCGGGCTGCACGCACGGTCCGTGCACGGTGCGGGGCCGAGCGCGTTCGAGCCGCCCTCGCACACCCTCTACACACAGTCCGGAAACCGCCTCTATCTCCACCTGCCGGTCTGGCCGCTCAAACACCTTCACCTTCCGGGACTCGCCGGGCGCGTGCGCTACGCCCAACTCCTGCACGACGGTTCGGAGATCCGCTTCCACGAGACCGACGGCATGTCGCACGAGCACAACAACCTCGCGCCGCCGAGCCAGCCGGCGGGAACCCTGACGCTGACCCTGCCGGTCGCCCGGCCCGACGTGCTCCTCCCGGTGATCGAGCTGGAGCTGGACGGGCGGCAGTGAACCCGTCGGCCAGGAAGCAGAACTCAGAGGTTGCGGCAGCACCCTTGAAGAAGCAAGAAGCCGGCTTTAGCATCAACAATCGATAGACGATAGGCATGTTGGAGGCGAAGGCATCGCCCCGCCTCCAACACATCGCACCACCCGCCGGGCGACACGCACCCTCGACCGCCCGCACACCTCGCGCCGCTGGTCCACCGGGAACACTTCGGCTGAACAGCAGCTATCGATTATTCACGACTACGCAACGGAGCGTATCCCGATGAAAACAATGTGGCGCCGCGCTTGCGGGCTCACCGTGGCTCCCCTGGTGATGGCATCGGCCGTCGCCTGCGGGGGCGGGTCCGACCAGGCGTCGGAGGGCACGACCCTCCGCGTCATCGTGAACATCACCCCGAACCTGACGGAGAAGTACTGGAACGATCTCTTCGCCACGTACGAGAAGGCTCACCCCGGCGTGAACGTCAAGCTCGAACTGACGGGCACGATCTCGGCGGACGCGAAGCTGAGGCAGGACCTGGCGGCGGGCGATCCGCCGGATGTCGCCCAGCAGATCGTCCCGACCGCCGACAACGCCTCCCTCTTCGCCGATCTCTCCGACCAGCCGTGGACCGCCAAGACACCGCTGGCCGACCAGTACGCCATCGGCGGCAAGCACTACGTGGTCGGCGTGGGTGAGCAGATCCAGTCACTCGTCTTCTACAACAAGGCCGCCTTCGAGAAGGCGGGACTGGACGCCGCGAAGATCCGGACGATAGATCAGTTCACCTCAGCGATGGGTGAGTTGAAGGACGCGGGCTACAAGCCGCTGCAGTCCGCCGGTCAGTGGGTCACCGGATCACAGTTCTCGATGATGGCCGACGCGGGGGTACTCACCGCCGACCCCGAGTGGACGGTCAAGCGCAACAACGGCAAGGCCTCCTTCGCGAAGAGCGGCTACCTGCCCTACCTCGAGCACTACAAGGGCTGGATCGACAAGGGATATCTGGAGAAGAGCGCGCTCGGCCTCACCTACGCGGACGGTCAGACAGCCTTCCTGAACGGCAAGTCCGCGATGTACGTCATGGGTTCGTTCTTCGTACCCGCCGCGGACGCCGCGAAGAAGAGCGACGACATCGGGGTGTTCACCATGCCGACCGACGGGGCCTACCCGTCCGGCCAGTTCGGCAACATCTCGAACCCGTACGTCGTGGTGAACAAGTCGCGGCACAAGGCCGAGGCGCTCGAGTTCGTCAAGTGGGCGACCACCGACCCGGAGGCCATCAAGAGCCAGCTCGCCTCCGACGCGAACCTGCGGGAGGGCTTCACGTACCCGATGTCCAGCCTCGGCACCTCCGTACAGCAGATCCTGGACAAGGCACCGTCGGTGATCGTGAAGTCAGGCGAGGGCCAGCCGATCGCCGGCTTCAGCGACGAGCTCAACAAGCAGGTCCAGTCCCTGTACACGGGTTCGTCCGCCTCGGGTGCGGCCGACGGATTGGACAAGTGGTGGAACTCGCAGAACTGAACGCGGGGCTGGACCTCCGGGCACGGCGCCGGGCACGGCTCCGTGAATCGGCCGTCTCCTTCGGGATGATGGGTCCGGCCGTGCTGCTCTACACGGTGATGACCGTCGTCCCGGTGGGAGTCGCGGTCTATCTGAGCCTGACCGACTGGGACGGTTTCTCCACCGCCACGTTCACCGGGCTCGACAACTACAAGCATCTGTTCGACGACCCGAGTTCGACGGACGCCTGGTACGTGACGGCGCTCATCGCCGCGGCCGGCACGGTCCTCATGGTGGGCCTGGGGCTCGTGTACGCGCTCGCTCTCAAGGCCCGTTCGCGCACGAACTCCTTCTTCCGGGCCGTCGCCTACTTCCCGCACGTCATCAGCGCACTGATCCTGGGCTATCTGTGGGCGGCGATCCTCGGCACCAACGGTGCCATCAACAACACCCTCGCCAAGTTCGGGATCGAACCACTCGGCTTCCTCTTCGACGAGCAGTTCGCGCTGATCTCACTGATCGCCGTGATCGTCTGGGCCGGATTCGGCTTCAACGTCGTCCTGTTCGTGGCCGCCCTGCAGACGGTGCCCGCCGAGCTGCTCGAGGCCGCGGCGCTCGACGGCGCCTCCAAACGGCAGATCAACCTGCGGATCGTGATCCCCATGATCGCACCCGTGGTGACCGTGGCGACGGTGCTGAACCTGGTGGGGCTCATCCGGGCGTACGACATCGTGGTCAGCCTCACCGGAGGCGGTCCGGCCGGGTCGACGCAGACGTTCACCTATCTCATTCTCGCCCGGTCCTTCGAGGGCACCAAGGTCGGCTACGCGACCGCGCAGGCGGTGTTCCTGATGGTGGTGTCCGCGGTGCTCGCCCTCCTGGTGACGGCGCTGCGCAACCGTCAGGACCAGGCCGCGACAGGAAGTTAGGAGCCGTTGGTGGTTGTACTGGAAGCAGAGGTCCGCGACAGGCCGAAGTCCGCACCGGCCAGGACGGACGAGGCGCGGCGCGCGGAACGCGGGGAGTCCCGGTCGCCCGTGCGATGGGCCATGCTCGCTGTGCTCTTCGTGGTCATGATCGTGCCGGTCTACCTGCTCGTGGTGAACGCCTTCAAGTCGCAGCAGGACATCCTCGACAACCCGTTCTCGATCCCGCTGAACGGGCTGACCTTCGAGCACATGTCAGCTGCGATCAGCAGCCCGCAGTTCAACGTCATCGACGGCTACGGCTTCACGCTGTTCCTCGTCGTGCTCGTGGACGTGCTGTGCATCCTGCTCGCCGGGCCCGCCGCCTACGCGATCGCGCGCAGCCTCAAACGGCGTACGCAACTGGTGCTGCTGTACTTCCTGGCCGGCACGTTCATCCCGGGCGCCGCCGTGATCATCCCGGTGATCTACGTGCTGCGCGAGATCGGCCTGGCCAACACCGTGACCGGCCTGGTCGCGCACGACGTGGCCACGACGCTGCCGGTGAGCATCTTCCTGTTCGTCGGCTTCATCCGCACCATCCCGGTGGACATCGACCACGCGGCGACCATCGACGGCGCGGGCCGCTACCGGACGTTCTGGTCCATCATCTTCCCGCTCATGCGCCCCGCGGTGGTCACGGTGCTCATCCTCAACTCGATCGGAATCTGGAACGACTTCATCTCCCCGCAGATCCTGCTCAGCCCGTCCTCCGGGCATTACACGGTCACGACGGCGGTCTACGCCGGCATCAGCCAGTACTCGACCGATCTGACGAAGGTGTTCCCCAACCTTCTGCTCGCCATCGCACCCGTCGTCATCTTCTTCATCTACATGCAGCGCCACATCATCAGCGGGCTCACCGTAGGCGCCGTGAAGGGATGACCGGGTTCGTCATGCCCCGCCCGACAAGAAGCCGAGAGTAGAGAAAGGACCACGTAGTGCTGAGGAGTTGGAAACCACGGTCCCGCAGAGGGTCATGGTCCGCAGCCGCCCTGCTCGCATCGCTGGCCATGGTGGCGGTCGGCCATCCGGCCGCCGCTCATCCCGTCAAACACCGTGCGGGCACGGTCTATTACGTGTCGCCCGCGGGCCAGGACGGGGCCGGCGGCAAGACCGCCAAGTCCGCGTTCCGGCACATCCAGAAGTGCGCCGATGTGATGGTGCCGGGCGACACCTGCCTGGTCCTGTCCGGCACCTACGAGGAGACTGTGGTGCCGGCCCGTTCCGGCAGCGCCGGACTGCCCATCGCCTATCGTGCCGCGCCGGGTGCGCAGGTGACGGTGAGCGGTGCGTCGAGGATCGGCGGCTTCGAGCCTGTCACCGCCGCCGATGTCACGGAGATCGCCGCCGCCGACCCGTTCGCCGCCGACTCACAGTTCAGCGCCGCGGTGGCGGACGGTCACATATACAGCACCGATGTCGATCTCGGCCCGGACGTGACCATCGTGCAGGTGTTCACCGACAAGAAGATGGGCATCGAGGCCCAATGGCCCTATCCGGGTCTCGACCTGCTCGCCCCCTCGCTCCAGTACGCCGGCGAGGGCAGCGCGGACGCCACCGTCGCCGACGCGGATCTGACCCGCCCGGAGGGGTACTGGGACGGCGCGCGCGCCCTCACCGGATACTGGTACGTCTCGGCCACCACCACGGTCAAGAGCTCCGCCGCCGGCTCGGTGACGCTGGACGCGGCGCCGCCGTGCGTCCACAAGGTCGTGCCGAAGGAGACCCGGTACGCCCTGTCCGGAAAGATCGGTGAACTCGCGCACCCGGGCGAGTGGTTCTACGACCCGGTCGCGAAGCGCCTGTACATGTACGGCACCGAAGACCCGGACACCCACACCGTCGAGGCCAAGCGCCGCACCCTCGGCTTCGACCTGACGAACGCCTCTCACACGACGGTCGACGGCGTCGGCCTGTTCGCCACCACGATCGCCACGGGCCCCTCCAGCACAGGTGTCACGCTTGACGGCATCCGGGGCCAGTACCTCTCGCACTACACGGACATCACCCGGGGCGCGACGGACTGCGGCAGCACGGTGACCCGGGGGGTCGGCGACAGCGGAATCATCCTCGACGGCACCCACAACAAGATCGTGAACAGCGATCTCTCGCTGAGCGCCGGGAACGGCGTCGCACTCCGCGGGCAGAACAACACCGCCACGGACAACGTGATCCACGACGTCGACTACATGGGCACCTACGCGGCGGGCATCGCCGTGCAGGGCAACAGCCAGACGGTCACGCACAACACCATCTCCCGGGTCGGGCGCAGCGGGATCAACCTCCAGTGGAACGAGGTCCCCGGTCTCACCCCGGGCAAGGACCTGATCGCGTACAACGACATATCCGGATACGCCCGGATGAGCCTCGACGTCGCCGCCGTCTACACCTGCTGCAGCGCCTGGATGATGGGAACCTCCATCGACCACAACGTGCTGCACGACCCCGCGCCCGCCACGACCTCCACCACATTCGGGATCTCGGGGATCTACGCGGACAACGGCCAGAGTGACCTCGTGATCGCGAACAACGTGGGCTGGGGCAACCGGGAGGGCACCGTGATGCTCAACGGCCTGGGGACCGGATCGCACGACAACCTCGTCTACAACAACACCGGCGGAATGACGCTGTTCTATGTGAAGGAACCGGAGGCGTCGACCGGCACCAGGATCTACAACAACCTCGGCACGATCCGGGGTCTGAGCGGCGCCACCGATGGCGGGCTCGTTCTCTCCAACAACCTCCCTCCGGAGACCGATCCGCTGTTCGTCGACGCGGCGAACCACGACTACCGGCTGACCGCCGGCTCACCGGCACGCAATCAGGCGATTGCGCTGCCGGGGATCAACGACGGGTCCACGGATCCGGTCCCGAGCCTGGGTGCCTACCAGTACGGGGCTCCCGAGTGGACTGCGGGCGCCCGCCGGTAGTCCGCACACGCAACGGCCATGGGCCCGACCCGGGAAACTCCGGATCGGGCCCATGACATTTGATCAGTCCGACTTCGCCGCAGTCTTCCTGGGAGTCGTCCGCTTCGCCGCGGCAGCCTTCTTGCGCGGCTGCTTCGTCTCCCGCTCGTCCGGAACGGGTCCGCGGCCGGCGGCGTGGTCGGCGAACGCCTGGGCCGCCTTGCCCGGCTCGCCCTCCCTCAGCAGAGCGACCAGACGGCCGTGTTCGTCCGCCATCGCACGCCTGTCACCGTCGAAGAGCGGGTCGGAGATGGCACGAAGGGTGCGCAGACTCGGCTCGATGACCTCCCACATACGGGCGAGGAACGGATTGCCCGCGAACTGGGCGACCAAGCTGTGGAATTCGATGTCGGCGTCGCGGAAGCTGCTGATGTCGTTCGTGGCGACCGCCCCGTGCATCCGCTCGACCTGCGCATCGAGTTCGGCGAGCTGCTCCTGCGTGATGTGCTCCGTGGCGAGTTGCGCGGCGAGACTCTCCAGCGGCTCACGCACCTGCCGGGCGTACACCGCGTCCTGCGAGGAGACCTCGACGACGAAGTGGCCACGTCTCGGTACATGCGTGAACAGGCCTTCACGGGCAAGCCTCTTGACGGCCTCGCGCACCGGGGCCTGGCTCACGCCGAGCCGCCGCGCGATCTCGGACTCGACCACGCGGTCGTTCGGCGCGAGATCGCCTTCGACAACGGCCTGGCGGAGCAGGTCGTACACCTGGTCCGAGATCAGGGTCTTGCGGAACCGGTCCTTGTTGGTGGCCAGCGTGGAGACGAATCCACCGGAAGCATTTGATGCCATGAATTCCCAATCCTGCACTGGGGCACGTCAGTTGCGACATAATACGCGCCCGTCTTCCCTCGATGGAGTCACACCGAGGTTTCCAGCTGATCGGCCAGCCACTCCAATTTGACTACCTCGTGGGCGGGCCCGCCGCCTTCGTGATCGTTGAAGGGATACACCCGTATCTGCTTGTCGGACCGATTCACATTCCGCTGGGCGCCGTAGTGATTGAACGCCGCGTACACCGTGGAGGGCGGGCAGATGCGGTCCATCAGGCCGACGGAGAAGAGTGTCGGCGCATTCGCCCGCCGGGCCAGAGTGGCACCGTCGAAGTAGGACATGGTGCGGGCCACCGTGGCCGCGTGCTCGCGGTGCCGCTTCACGAACCTGGTGACCTCGTCGTACGGCGGCATGTCGGTGATCGTGGTCGCGCGCGGGAAGTGGCACAGGAACGGCACGTCCGGCATGGCTGCCACGAGGTCGGGGACCAGGCCCGCGGCGGCGAGCGCGATGCCGCCCCCCTGACTGGTGCCGGTGACCACGACGCGGGCCGGGTCGACGTCCGGGTGCGTGCGCGCCGCGGCGACGGCACGCACCGCGTCGGTGTACAGGCGCCGGTAGTAGTAGCGGAGCGGGTCGAGCACGCCGCGGGTGAGGAAGCCGGGCGCCGCGATGTCACCGCTGGCCGGGTCGGGATCGGGCGTCTCGGCCCCCTGGCCGCGGGTGTCCATGACGAAGTGCGCGTACCCCGCGTCGGCCCACAGCCGTATCTCGTGCGGCGCCCCCCTGCCGCTTCCGTAGCCCAGGAACTCCACGATGACCGGAAGTGGACCGGTGCGGGTCACCGGGAGATGGAACCAGCCCCGCACGGGGTGGCCGCCGTAGCCGGCGAAGGTCACGTCGAAGGTGTCGATCGTCGCGAGCCCGTTGGGCACCGGATCGAACGTCGCGGCGAGGCCGAACCCCTCCTGCTGCGCAAGCGTCTCCTGCCAGAAGGCATCGAAGTCGTCCGGCTCGGGGAGAGCCGGGAGGTACTTCTCCAGCTCGTCCAGGGGAAAGTCGAAATGTGCCATGAGCATCTCCGCGGAGGTCGGGGCCGACTCCCGGCGAGGCGGAGTCGGTCACTGATCATCGCCTATCGATCATCGAGGGAATCGAATCAGGGGCGTTCGAGCACTGTCAACCACGTGGACGGTCAACCACGACGACGCTCACCGCCGAGGCCGTACACGCGGACCGCCGTCATGTGCAGTACCCGCTCCCGTTGATCGCCCGTCAGGTGCGCCAGTCCGGACCGGGACATCGCGAGCGAGTCGGCCCTTGAGCCACGGGGCAGGCAGATCGGCCAGTCGGAACCGATGAGGCAGCGGTCGGGGCCGAGCGTGTCCACCACGTGCCGCACCATGTGCGCGACGCGCCCCGGCGGAGCCCCGTGCTGCTGGGTGAGCAGCCCGGAGACCTTCACGACCACGTTCGGGCTGGCCGCAGCCCGCTCGATGTCGCGGTACCACTGGTCCGCCGCCGGCAGGCGCGGGTCCGGCGGGTTGCCCAGGTGGTCGACGACAACCGTCAGCTCGGGGTGCCGGTCGGCGACGCCGGCCGCCGCAGTCAACGCCCCCTGATGCAGATTGAGCTCCAGCACAAGGCCCTCCTCGGCCAGCACGGGGACGAGGGCGCGGGCCGGCTCGGGAGTGTCCGCCCACGAGGCGCCGCCGAGCCTCATTCCGTTGGGACGCGAGGCGCCCCACTCGTGCAGGAGGAGGCGGAGCGGGCCTGGCCCGTCGGCGCCGTGGACGTGCAGGTTGGCCACGTATCCGGCCACCAGGTCCGGGCGACCCAGGCGCAGTTCGCGCAAGGCCTGCGTCTCTCCCGCATCACCGCGCGAGGCCTCGACCAGTACCGCTCCGGTCAGGTCCAGGCCCGTGGCGGACTGCTCCAACTCACCTTCGCCGAAGGTGTGATGGTGCTCACCACCTGGCCTGATCCACGGGAATCCCTCAGCCGGATCCCACAGGTGAACATGACAGTCGATCACGATGCGCCTCCTCCTCGGGGCGTGCGGGGCGGCTCCTGAGTATTGACACGTCGGCTCCCCGCCGGTGAGTCTAACCATCGGCTATCGATGGGCGATTATTCAATGCTTACGTGACGAGGGAGCAGGTGTTCTCGATGCTCAGGCCTGAGCGGACCGGCACACACACAGGGGCAGCGGCCCACGGACCACTACTGACCGCGACCCGGAGCGTCACCGACCTTCCCCGATGGGCGGAGCTGGAACGGCAGTTGTTCGCCGTCCAGAACAAGGCATGGCGGCTCTTCGCCGACCGATACACCGAGGGGGACGGCCGCCTCGTCTTCAGGGACACACTCGGCCGGGGGCTGGACGGCCGGGACGGCGTGGACGACTTCTACGAGCCGTTCTTCAACTGGCCGACGCTGTACCTGCTGGGCGGCAGCGCGGACCTGCTGACCGCCGCGCGGCGGCACTGGAGCGGCGTCACCGCACAGCTCACCGAGATGGGCATGCTCCGCGACGGCCTGGAGCGGGGCTACGACTGGTTCCACCAGGGCGAGGGCCTGCTGCTCTTCTACGGTCTGTGTCTCGCGGACCCGGACGACAAGGAGTTGCGCGAACTCGCCCTCCGTTTCGCCGACTTCTATCTTCCCGGCGGCCCCAACTACGACCGCGGGAACCGGGTGCTCCGCGCCCCGCACAACGGCTCGGCGGGACCACGATTCGGCTTCAGCGACGAAGAGCCGTACTTCCCGTGGAGCCCGGCTCTGCGCCCGTACGGCCTCCCGCTGGACGGTTTCGACGACGGCGCCTCGTTCGACGACCTGGAGGCGTCGCCCGAGCGTGCCCGCGCCTACGGCCGCGCGATGTGGGACCGGATGGGGCGCGGTGACACGATCGTGAACCTGGCAGCCACCGGCCTCGCGACTCAGGCCTTCCTGCTCAGCGGCGATCAGCGCTACGCGGACTGGGTCGCGGAGTACGTCGGCGTGTGGCAGGAGCGGCTCGCGGGCCGCGACGTCGTGCCCGACAACGCGGGCCTGAACGGTGTGGTGGGCGAGTATCTGGACGGCCGCTGGTACGGCGGCCACTACGGATGGTCCTGGCCGCACGGCCTGTCCCCCGTCGGCAGCGCCACCGTCATCGGCGCGGCCAACGCGACTCTCCTCACCGGCGACCGGGGGTTCCTGGACCTCGCCCGCAACCCCCTCGACGTGGTGCTGTCACACGCCGAACAGCGCGGCATCGGCGGCATGGGCACGCTCGGTGAGCGCTGGGAGCCGCACCTGAGCGCGATGACGGCCGAGCGCACACTCATGGTGCCCCAGCGGCACAACGACTCCGGCTGGTTCGACTACACCGTCATGCCGGGTCAACTGCCGGTCGGCCTGTGGCACTTCAGCCGCGACGAGGCCGACCGCGAGCGGATCGAGCGGCTGCGTTCCGCGTCCCGCTGGGACTGGACCGCCGTACACACCCAGCGCATCAAGGACGAGGCCGGGCACGAGGAGCCCTGGTACGAGTTCCTGCACGGGCGGAACCCGCAGTACCCCGAGCGGATGCTGCGCAGCGCCCTGGCGAGTTGCGCCGAGCGGGTCGAGGCCATCGAGAACGACACCGTGGACCCGGCGGTCGGCCCGGACGCGCTGGACATCCACCACTGGCAGCACCTCAACCCCGTGCTGACCGAAGCCCTGTTGCAGCTGACCACCGGCTCCCCGCAGGTCCTCTACAACGGAGGCCTCGCCCACCTGCACGTGCGCTACCACGACGCGGACGCCCGCCGTCCCGGCCTCCCGCCGGAAGTCGCCGCGCTCGTCTCCGACATCCGCCCGGACCACACGGTCGTGGAGCTGGTCAACCTGGGCGGTACGGCACGCTCCCTGCTGGTGCAGGCGGGTTCGTTCGCCGAGCACCACGTCGCCTCGGTCCGCATGGACGACGGCCCCGAGCAGCCGGTCGACGGACCCTACTGCCGTGTCGGCCTCCCCGCGAACTCACGGATCCGGCTGACCCTGACCATGACGCTGCGCGCAGGCCGCGCGGCCTGCACCTCACCCTGGGAGACGGCATGACCGACCGGCCGGCAGCGAAGCGGCTGCCCTTCACCCTGCCCCGCCTCGGTCTGGGCACCGCCCCCCTGGGCGGTCTCTTCGAGGCCGTCGGTGACGAGGACGCCGCCGCGACCATCGAGGCGGCGGGCGCCGCCGGGATGACGTACTTCGACACCGCGCCCCGCTACGGACACGGCCTCGCCGAGCAGCGCCTGGGCCGGCTGCTCGCCCCCTCCGGTGTCACCGACCCGGTGATCTCCACCAAGACGGGCTGGCTCCTGCGCCCCCGGCCGGACGGCTCGCCCGGCGAGGTGATCACCGACTGGACGGAGCGCGGCATCCGGGAGTCCCTGGAGTCGAGCCTGACCCGCCTGGGCCGCTCCAGCGTCGACATCCTGTATCTGCACGACCCGGACCACTACCCGGACGAGATCCGCCGCACCGCCTATCCGGCGGTGCGCAGACTGCGCGACGAAGGGCTGGTCCGGGCCATCGGGTTCGGCATGAACCACAGCGGTCCGCTCGCCTCGTACGTGGAGGACTTCGAGGTCGACGTCGTACTCATCGCGGGCCGCCTCACCCTCCTCGACCACGAGGCGCTCACCACGCTGCTGCCGCTGTGCGCCAGGACGGACACCGCGGTGGTCGTCGGGGGCGTCTTCAACACCGGCCTCCTGGCCGACCCGGCTCCCGGCGCCATGTTCAACTACCGGCAGGCTCCCGCGGAGGCGCTGGAGCGGGCGCGGCAGTGCCGGGCCCTGTGCGACGCGTACGAGGTGCCGATCCACGCCGCTGCGATCCAGTTCCCCCTGCTGCATCACGCCGTCGACTCGGTCGTCCTCGGCTGCCGTTCAGCTGCCGAGGTGGCGGCGAACGCGGCGGCCGCCCGCTTCCCGGTCCCGGAGGAGCTCTGGCAGCGGCTCGCGAGGGCCGGGTTCGTTCCCGAGCAGCTGCTGGAGGAGCGCGTCGGGCGGTGACCGAGAGCTGCTGCAGTGCTGCGGGCCCCGTTCGCAGCACTGCAGGCCCGGCCTCGCAGCACTGCAGGCGGGCCTGCGGGCGCCGCGCCGGTCATCCCCGCAATCTCCGCTCCCACCGCGGTGGTTGCGGGGACCGGGTCCCGCCGGCGCAGGCCTGTCCGAAGTTCGCGTCCGCACCCCCTGCCGCCATGAATCGCTTCACCCACCTCTTCCCCGGCCGCCTCCCACCCTGCACCGGCGCGACCCCACCGCGCTCATGGGGCTCAGAACCTGAACTGATCGATGTTGGCCTTGTCGAAGACGGTCGGCTTGCCGAGCAGGACCACGCCGTCCTTCCCGATCGTGAACTGTCCCAGGTCGCCTGCCTTGAAGGTCTCCCCCTCGGCGCCGGTGATCCGGCCGGACTCCAGGGCGACGGCCGTGTGGGCGGCGAGGGCGCCGAGCTCGGCCGGGTCCCACAGCTCGAAGCCTTCGACGGTGCCGTTCTTGACGTAGGCGCGCATGTCGTTCGGGGTGCCCAGGCCGGTCAGCTTGACCTTGCCCCGGTACTTGGAACCGGACAGGTACTGGGCGGCCGCCTTGATCCCGACCGTGGTGGGGGAAACGATCCCCTTCAGGTCGGGGTACTCCTGAAGCAGGCCCTGGGTCTGCTGGAAGGACTTCTGGGCGTCGTCGTCGCCGTAGGCGGTCTTGACGAGCTTGATGTCCTTGTACTCGGGCTTCTTCAGCTCGTCCTTCATGAAGTCGATCCAGGTGTTCTGGTTGGTGGCCGTCTGGGCCGCCGAGAGGATCGCGATCTCGCCCTTGCCGCCGATCTGCTTGGCCAGCAGCTGGATCTGGGTACGGCCGAGGTCCTCGGCACCGGCCTGGGAGACGAAGACCTGGCGGCAGTCGGTCTGCGTGTCGGAGTCGTACGTGACGACGCTGACGCCGTTCTTCATGGCCTGCTTCAGGGAGGTGCACAGGGCGCCCGGGTCCTGGGCGGAGACCGCGATGGCGTCGACCTGCTGCTGGGTCAGGGTGTTGACGTAGGAGACCTGTCCGGACGTGTCGGTCCCGCTGCTGGTGCCGACCTCCTTGTACGTGGAGCCGAGCTGCTCCAGGGCCTTCTTGCCCCCGTTGTCCGACGTGGTGAAGTAGGGGTTGTTGACCTGCTTGGGCAGGAAGGCGACCGTGAGGCCCTTCTTGATGGCCTTGCCGGGATCGGCCTTGCCGGTGGCCGCGGCCGGGCCGGCCTCCTTGTTCGCGGAGTCCTTGGTGGTGCCGGAGCAGGCGGTGGCACCGAGGGCGAGGACTGCGGTGACGGCGAGGGCTGTGGTCAGCCTGGCGTTTCGGGCGGTGGGGCCGTACATGACGGTTTCCTTTCACTGCCGCGGGCGGCAGGGACTGGCGGGCGGATGCCCGGACGGTGAGGGAATACGTGCAGGGATGTGCACGGCTCCACGGTGGTGCGGCGTGCGGGAGCCTGCCGGGCCGGGCGGTGACGGTAGGTCAGGACGTTCCGGCCGGGGACGAGATGACCGTCGCAGCGGTTCTTCTGCGGGCCCTGGCCAGGGAAACCCGGCGGCCGACCCGAGGAGCGAGGACGGAGATCACCAGCAGGACACCGGTGACCACGATCTGGGACTGGGCAGAGACGTTGATCAGGCTCATGACGTTCTGCAGGGTGCCGAGCAAGAGCACGCCGGCGACGGCTCCGCCCAGGGTCCCCTTCCCGCCGTCGAAGTCGATGCCTCCGAGCAACACCGCCGCGATGACGGACAGTTCGAGACCGGTGGCGTTGTCATAGCGGGCGCTTGCGTAGTGCAGCGCCCAGAAGACCCCGGTGAGCGCGGAGATCACGCCGGTGGTCACGAACATGGAGAGCTTGAGCCGCTTGACACGGATACCGGAGAATCGCGCCGCCTCCTCACTGGCGCCGGTGGCGAACAGGGAGCGGCCCATCGGTGTGGCGTGCAGGACCACGACGGCCACGGCGAGCAGCACGGTGAAGGGGATGGCGGCGTACGGGACGAAGGTGTCACCAATACGGCCGGCGCCGAAGTCCAGGTACTGGGTGGGGAAGTCGGTGACGGAGTCGGAGCCCAGGACGATCTGCGCGATGCCGCGGTAGGCCGCCATGGTGCCGATGGTCACGGCGAGCGAGGGCAGCCCGAGCCGGGTGACGAGCAAGCCGTTGATCAGGCCGCAGACCACGCCGAGCAGCAGGCACAGCGGGATGATCGTCTCGATCGCCATCCCGGCGTTCCACAGCGCGCCCATCACCGCTCCGGACAGACCTGCCGTGGAGCCGACGGAGAGGTCGACCTCGCCGGAGACCACGAGCATGGTCATGGGCAGGGCGATCAGGGCGATCGGCAGGGTGTTGCCGATCAGGAACGAAACGTTCAGCGCGTTGCCGAAGTTGTCGACGAGGGAGAACGAACAGATCAGCAGGGTCAGCAGCAGGGCGCCGACGGCGGTGTCCCAGCGGACCGCTCCCCCGAGACGGGCGAGGACCGGTGTCTGAGCGGCGGGGGACGTGGTCCTGACGGTGTCAGGCATGGCGGGCACTCCTCATCTGTGCGGCCTTCCTGCGCAGCCCCGCGGCCACCCGCAGGGCCAGGATCCGGTCAGCTGCGATGGCGAGCAGCAGCAGGAACCCGTTGATCGCGGTGACCCAGACGGAGCTGACACCGATGGCGGGGAGCACGCTGTTGATGGAGGTGAGCAGAAGGGCGCCGAGGGCGGCGCCGTACACCGTGCCGGAGCCGCCGGTGAAGGCGACGCCACCGACGACGACGGCGCTGACCACGGTGAGTTCGTATCCGCTGCCGGTGGCTGAGTCGACGTTGCCGAAGCGGGCCAGGTAGAGGGCTCCGGCGAGACCGGCGAGGGCACCGCAGAGCACATAGGCCGTCATGGTCCTTGCCCGGACCGGGATTCCCGCGAGCCGGGCGGCCTCGGGGCTGGAGCCGAGTGCGTAGAGGTCGCGTCCGCCGGGGTAGCTGCGCAGGTAGTACGCGACCCCGGCCAGCACGGCTACGGCGAGCAGGGCGAGACAGGGCAGCACCCAGATGCCGTCGTGGCCGAAGTCGACGAAACCGGCGGGCAGTGCGTCGGCGGTGATCTGGCGGGAGCCGACCCAGATGGAGTCGATTCCGCGGACGATGTAGAGCGTGCCCAGGGTGACGACGAGTGCGGGCACCTTGCCCAGGCTCACCAGGGCTCCGTTGAGAACGCCGAGGAGCGCGCCGAGGCCGACGGCAAGGAGGACCGCGACCAGCGGGTTGCCGCCGTCCTGGAGGTAGACGCCGGCGGCGAAGGCGGAGATGCCGAGCACGGAGCCGACCGACAGGTCCACGTTGCGGGTGATCACCACCACTGCCTGGCCGACGGCGACCAGCACCAGGATGGTCGCGTTCAGCATCAGGTCCTTGATGCCCTGCTCGGACAGGAACTCGGCGTTGTAGAGCTGGGTCGCGCCGAGCATCAGAACGAGCACCAGGGCGACGGCCAGTTCACGGGCTCTGAACACCCTGTCGACGAGCCGTCGGGAGGCGAGGGACCGGGGGGCGGGCTCTTGCCGCACCGGGTCTGCGGTCACGGTCATGCCGCCTTCCTTCCTCGGTCGGTTCGGCCGGTCGCCGCCGCCATCACCGTCTCCTCGGTCGCCTCGGACCTGGGGATCTCGGCGGTCAGCCTTCCTTCGTGCATCACGAGCACCCGGTCGGCCATGCCGAGAATCTCCGGGAGGTCGGAGGAGATCATCAGCACCGCGACCCCCTTCGCGGCCAGCGAGGAAAGCAGTCGGTGCACTTCGGCCTTGGTACCGACGTCGATCCCGCGGGTCGGCTCGTCCACGATCAGCACCTGCGGGGCGGTGGCCAGCCACTTGGCGAGGACGACCTTCTGCTGATTGCCGCCGGAGAGCGTGCCGACGACATCGGCGAGCCGGGCGTACTTGACCTGGAGCCTGACCGCCCAGTCCACCGCTCGGTCACGTTCGGCGGAACGGTTCATCAGACCGGCGCGGGTGGTCGTGGCGAAGCCGGTGAGCCCGATGTTCCGTTCGATGGACATGTCCGTCACCAGGCCCTGGGCCCGGCGGTCCTCGGGTACGAGGGCGAGGCCGGCGGCCATCGCCAGGCTCGGGGCACCCGTGCGCAGTTTCCGGCCGAGGACCTCGACCTCGCCGCCGTCGAACCGGTCGACGCCGAACACTGCGCGGGCCACTTCACTGCGGCCGGCTCCGACGAGGCCCGCGAGTCCGACGATCTCACCTCGCCGGACTTCGAAGGAGACGTCCGTGAACACCCCCTCCCGAGTCAACCGGCTTACCCTGAGGGCCACTTCACCGAGCTCCGTGGCCTGCTTCGGATAGAGCTCGTCCAGGTTGCGGCCGACCATGCGACGTACGAGGTCGTCCTCGCTCAGACCTTCGAGCGGCTCACTGGCGATCCAGGCGCCGTCGCGCAAGGTGGTGACGCGCTGGCAGAGCGCAAAGATCTCCTCCAGCCGGTGCGAGATGAACAGCACAGCCACGCCCTGCGTACGAAGCGTCCTGACGACGCCGAACAGGCGGGCGACCTCGCTGCCGGTGAGCGCGGCGGTCGGCTCGTCCATGATCAGGACGCGGGCGTCGAAGGAGAGAGCCTTGGCAATCTCGACCAGCTGCTGATCGGCGATGGACAGCCCGCGCGCCGGCTGGTCGGGGTCGAGGTCGACGCCCAGGCGTTCGAACAGGTCGGCCGCGGCCTGCCGGACCGCGCGGTGGTCCACCCGTCCGAGGGAACGCTTCGGCCGGCGGCCCACGAAGATGTTCTCCGCGACGGACAAGTCCGGGAAGAGCGTGGGCTCCTGATAGATCACGGCGACGCCCGCGTCGCGGGCGTCGGCCGGACCATAGAACTCGACGGGCTCGCCGTCCAGCAGGACCGTGCCCGAGTCGGGGCGGTGCACACCGGCCAGCGCCTTGATCAGGGTCGACTTGCCGGCGCCGTTCTCACCGGCAAGGGCGTGGGCCTCTCCGGCATACAGCCGCAGGGACACACCGCGCAAAGCCGAGACGGCACCGAAGGACTTGCTCACCCCCTCCAGCGCGAGTACCGGAGTCGTCTCCGGTTCGGGGTGCGTCATGGGCACTCTCCCGTGCTTGTGCCGAGCAGAGCACTCGACATGAAATGTTTCAGTGGAGTTTCCGGGAAGCTAGCCCCGCTACCATGAACACGTCAAGAGGGCGCCACGCATCAAAAGCGGAGGAGCGGACCGGAGCTTGAGAAAACGTTGTCATGCACCACTGGACTGCGAGCGCGAGGCGGCGGCGACGACGCTCGGCCGCGGCGACGGACACGATCCGATAACACGGCCGCCCCAATGGGGGGCCTTGACGACGCCCGTACGGACAGTTAAATTCACCCAGCTGGATGAATCGATTCACTACCTACCTGGCTTCAGATACCTGCCGCTGCCCGAGCCGCCACTCCCGTTGACTCCCGCCCGGCCGGGACCCGCCTCCCCGGCGGCCGCAGGTGCGGGCGAACGCAACGCGTCAGGGGCCAGGAGCAGGTAAGGCGTTCGCCCCGCCCAACCGCGACCGGGGACACACCCGGCCTCCGACAGCCGAGTCGGACCGTGCCGCCGCCCGCCGTCCGGCGCAGCCTCCCCCACGCGGCACACCGCGCCGCCCACACCGGCGACATGGGGTCGTCCATGTGTCATAGCGAGGAATACCCCGTTTCGGCCGCGGCCGAGGCCCGCACGTTGGCCGGCCCGGACGCGAGGGTGGTGGGATGTCGTGCCTGCCCCCGCCTCGTCGCCCGGCGCGAGGAGACCGCTCTCGTCAAACGGGCCGCCTATCGCGACTGGGAGTACTGGGCGCGCCCGGTGCCCGGGTTCGGGCCGGCGGAAGCGGCCATATTGATCACAGGTCTGGCGCCCGCCGCGCACGGTGCCGACCGGACCGGCCGGATGTTCACCAGTGACCAGGCCCGCGACCTGCTCTTCGCGACACTGCACGAACCTGGTCTCTCCTCACGGCCCACGGCGACGCACCGGGGCGACGGCCCGGAGCTCCACGGAGTCGGGGTCACCTCGCCCGTGCACTGCGCGCCACCCGCCAATCACCCCGCAACCGGGGAGCGCGACACCTGCCGCCCCTGGCTGACACGCGAGTTGCAGCTGCTGCGACCGAAGGCACGCTCCGTCGTCGTGTTGGGCGGCTTCGGCCGGCAGGCCGCCCTGCCGGCACTTGCGCAGGCAGGCTGGGACCTGCCGAGCCCTCGTCCCTCGTTCGGACACGGCGTACGGACGACGTTGTCGCCGGCGGGCGGGCCCACCGGCGCGGTGACGGTCTCCGGCTGCTACCACGTCAGCCGGCGCAACGTGTCCACCGGCCGCCTCACCCCGGCCATGCTGCGCGAGGTTCTGGTCGAGGCCGCAGAGGCTGCCGGACTTCCCGTCTGGAGACCAGCGCCATGGCTATCGCCTTCTTCTGTGCGATCGGTACGGCGGTCGGCGGGATCAGCGCCCGCTCGTCTTCGGGGATCTCACCGAGTCGGGCGTCCCCGGCTACACGGCCCTCGCCTTCTGCATCGGCGCCGGACTGATGTCCGCGGCGGGCGTCGTCGCCGCCTTCCTTGCCGTCAACGCCGAGCAGCGCTCTCTGGAGGACATCGCGAGGCCGCTCTCCCAGGCTGAGGACACCGACGGTGACGCGCCCTCAGCGGGTACGACGACGCGCTGAACGAACGCGCGAGCCCGGGCCCCGGGCGTGCCCCTGTGCGGGGTCGCGGGACAGTGCGGGCCGCGCGTCCGGGCGGCGGTGCAGGCAGCCGCCGCCGCAGGCCGGTTCGCACGACGGCACCGCCGCGTCAGCCTCTGTCAGCGGTCGAGGAGAACGGCCGGGGGCCGGTGGGCCAGGGCGTGTTCCGAAAGTAGCGACGTCCGCCCGAAGGACGGGCCCCGCGGCGTCCGGTCCGTGCGCTCGCAAGGCGTGGGACGGGTCTCGGACGGGGTCTCCCCTGCTCGAACGCATGTGAGAGCTCAGGGAAAGAGCTACCAGGGCGTTTCCGCAACGCGGCCAGCGTGCGTGCGGGACAGCCCTGAGGGTATTTCGCGCGTACCGGCGTCGAACCTGCGTCCAGGCGTTCCCATACCGGGGGCTCGTACGTTCTGTCTCAGCCGGCGCAGCAGTCGCCGTCCATCAAGGAGGACCGGATGCCCGAGAACACGAACCCGGAGCAGGAGCAGGACGACACCGAGGCCGAGGTCGTCGCGCACAGCGAGAACGACGGGTTCGAGCCGGAGGTGCCCGGCTGCATCGTCAACGGCAGCAGCGCACTCTGACCCGGTTCATCGAGTCCTGAGCACTGGGCGGGCTACTCGGTTCTCGGCTTCGCGCCGCGAACCGGGCAGCCCGCGCCTGCGTCCGACCCGAGGTTACGGCAACGGGCTCGCCCGTCCCCGGCCACGCCATGAGAGAGCGCAGAATGACATACGTCGCCCGTACTCCGGCACAGCACCGGTCCTCCCGCACGGTCCGGCAGGACCGCGCACACGAACTCGCCGAATCTCCGGCCCGCTTGAGCGGACGGCCAGGCTCCACCGCGCCCGGCCGGGTGACGTCGTGAGGATCCTGCTCTGCCCGCTCAGCGACGGCGGCTACCTCTACCCGGTGATCGCTGCCGGGCGTGAGCTGACGCGCCGGGGTCACCACGTCAGTGTCCTGGGCCGGCCGAGTGCCGCGCCCGTCGCCGCCGAGGCCGGACTCTCCTTCATGACGGCGGAGGACTACGGGGGCCCGCGGGCGTTCTCGGCCGCCTGGTGGGGAACGACCGGCCAGGCGCAGTACCTGGCGACCGTGCGTGCCACCCGGGAGTCGGGAGCCGATCTGCTGGTCACCTCCGTCCTGTGCAACGGGGCCCTGCTCGCCGCCGAGGTGCTGGACATTCCGGTGGTGGTGGTCGGCCTCTCGGCCCATCTGTGGGACTACCGGTCGGGCGGGGACGGGGAACCGCAGCTGGGCAGGACCCGCAGGAGCCGCACCGGCGAAGGGCTGCGCCTGTACGCCGAGTTGCGGGAGCAGGCGGGTAAGGCCGCACGCGCCTGTCGGTGGGGGGGCAGCCCGCTCCTGGGTGACGCGTTGCTGCTCCGCGGCGACCCGGCGCTGGAGCACCCGGGCGCAGAACTCCCCGAGCGGGTACGCCACGTGGGACCTCTGGCCTGGGAACCGGCCGCCGATCCGGCCGAGGTCGCGAGGGTCGAGAACCACCTGGAACGGTCTGGCAAACCCGTCGTCTACGTCCACATGGGCCGCTTCTTCGGGGGCAGGAGCCTGTGGCCCCTGCTCAACGCGGCCTTCACCGGCGGCCGGTTCCAGGCCGTGGTCGAGCAGGGCCGGTCCACGGACCCGCAGCCCGCGCCTGAAGCCGATCTCATCCTCGTACGCAAGCCGTGGATGGGTCCGCTCATCGACCTGGCCGGCCTGGTGCTGACCAACTGCACCTCCGCCCCGGTCCTGGGCGCCCTGCTGCGCGGACGGCCCCTCGCGGTCTCGCCCAACGGTGCCGAGCAGCCGCTGCTGGCGGGCGCCTGCCTGCGCGCCGGTGTGGCGGCGCACATCCCGAACGCCCCGTCCGAGGAGTCGTCCGCCGCGCTGGAGCCGGTGTGGGACGACGAGGGCCTGCGGACCAGGGCGCGCGCCCTCGGCAGCCGACTGGCCGCGACAAACAGCGCCGCCCTCGCGGCCGACATCGTCGAGCGGACGGCCCAGGCCTCCGCCACACCGAAGGAGGGTCATGGGTACGCGATCAGCCGGCCTTGAGGAGACCGCGAAACGTCTGTCCGCGGGCACACGGCAATGGGTGGGGCGTCACGCCGACTACCTGGGTTCACCGGCGGCCCACGCAGAGCTGCCGACGACCCCGCATGTGAAGGCGCTGCTGCAACTCGCGCTGCTCTGTCGTTTCTGGCGCAGGATCGCGCCGGCGGACGTCGGCCTCCTCTCGCCGGCCGCTGTGGTGGAACGCGCCTGGAGGCGTGCGGACTTTCCCCGTCTGGTCACCGCCGACCCGAGGTACGCGCGGCAGTTCCAGCTGATGTATGCGGCGCTGGCACCGGCCGGGGCCGTTTCGGACGCGTACCGCGTCGCGCCGGCCCGGCTGGAGACCGACGGCTTTCTGGCACCGCGGCGGAAGTCTCCGTATCTCCACCTGGAGACCCGGTTCTACGCCGATCTGGCGGGCGTCGGGCACCGGTTGGCTTCCTACCGGGAGCTGTACGCGTGCAGTCTGCTGGCTCGGGCCTCCACCCTGCGGGTGGCGGACCTGGACGTCTGCGAGATCACGCACACCGTCTTCCACCTCAGCGAGTTCGGGTTCCGTGATCCGGGGCTGACCCCTGGCGAACGGCAACGGGCGGTGCGCGTCGTGGAGAGCCTCACGGAGCACTGCGTACGGCAGGGCGCGTGGGACTTCACCGCGAAGCTCGTGCTCGCCCAGTACTGCCTGGGTGCCGATCCGCTGAGGACGCCTTCGGGAGCGGCCGGCATCCGGATGCTGGCGGACGCGATGTCGCCCGACGGTGCGATTCCGGGGAAATCCCTGACCGAGCGAGCAGCGCCGACCGCGACGCCCGTGGCGTTCTTCCGGCGTGCCTACCAGTCGACCCTCGGTACGGCCCTGGCGATGCTGATCGTCACCGATGGCCGGTCAGACGAACTCACGACAGCGGGTGTATCAGCGATGGGGAGTGTGCGATGAGCCTGGACCAGATATCCCGTACCGGGGGCGAGCGCCTTCTGCGTGGCAAGCGGAACTGGTGGTTCCTTGGCGCCGGTGGAATCGCCCGCCTGGGCTCCCGGCACCTGACCGCCGACGGGGCGCTGCTGCCCGAGACGGAGCGCTGGCTGGACGAGAAGGGGCTGTTCAACACCAGTCCGGTCCGTTCCTACGCGCTGACCGTCCTCACCAGCACCCATTGCAACCTGGGCTGCGGATACTGCTTCCAGAACACCGCCCAGGACCCGGCGGGCGGCGGACGCCCGCCCCGGATCGCCCGGAGCCGGCTCACCTCGAAGACGATCACCTCGGTCCTCGACTTCACCCGGCGGCAGATGGCCGCCGCGGACCTGGAGAGGCTGCGGATCCTCCTCTTCGGTGGCGAGCCCCTGCTCAATCCGCGGGGCTGTCTGGAACTGCTGGAACGGGCCGCGGACATCGGGCAGACATCGGCCTGGATGATCTCCAACGCCACGCTGCTCACCCCGCGACTGGCCCGGCAGCTCAGCGACCTCGGACTCGACTCCGTCCAGGTCACCTTCGACGGCGACCGCCCCGACCACGACCGGATCCGGATCGGCAGGGCGGACGGCGGCGGGACCTTCGACACGATCATCGGCAACATCGTCGGGGCCTCGGAGGCCGCACCGGTCCGGTGGACCCTGCGGGTCAACGTCTCCCAGGAGAACATCCACGGGATCGACGGCCTGATCGACCGTCTCGCCGCCGCGCTCGACCCCGCCCGGTGCACGCTGTACTTCGCCCGGGTCGGCGACGTCGGCATCGGATACACCAACGACCTTCAGACGGCCGAGCTCTCGGCCGCCTTCGTGCGGTGGCAGCGCCGGGCTCTCGGCCTCGGCTTCACCGTGACCCGCCCCGGCGCCCGTCGGCCCTGCACCACCTGCGGTCACTCCGGCGGACGCTACGGGGCGGTGGTGAGTGCGGACGGGACGCTCTCCAGTTGCTGGGAGACAGCGGGCAAGTCCGACTGGGAAGTCGGCACGGTAGCCGACGGATACGTGTCCGGCGCGAAGGCAGATGACCGCTGGATCGCCTGTGAGGATCTCTACCGCTACGACGAGGGAGCACGGGCACTCGCGGAGTTCCGCGACACCGTCGACACGGCACTCCTCGACCACCTGGACGAGACGGGGCGCCTGTGACCACGACCTCCCCCCTCGACCGGCTCGCCGACGGCGCGCTCGACTGGCTGGAGGGAAACCTGGACCACTTCGACCCGTACTCGTCGAGCGCACCGTCGGCAACGCACACGAAGGCGAAGGCGGCACTGGAACTTGCGCTGCTCTGCCACTGCGCGACACGCCTGGACAGCGTCCCCGACTCGCTGACGGGGGCTGCCGACCTGATCCGGGCACTCTGGCGGCGTCCGGACTTTCCGGACCTCTTCGACGTCCACCCCGGGCACGCTTCCTCGTACTGGCTGATCTACACGGCACTCGCCCCCGACGGGGTCGACGGCACGCCGATGCGTCTGAGCCCCGGCTTCCTCTCACCGCACGGGAAGTCCGCGTACCAGCGCATCGAGATCCGCTACTACGCGGACAAGGCCGGTGTCCGCCACGGGATCGAGCCGTACGCCGACCTCGTCGCGCTCAGCCCGCTCGTCGCGCACGCGGCCCCGGAGCCGGAGGCCGCACACCCCGAGCACACGGAGCCGCTCGCGGCTCCGCAGGCGTACGCCCTGACGCACACCGCCTTCTATCTCGGCGACTTCGGCCGGGCCGACCCCGGGCTGACCGACGACGTCACGGCGAACGCGCTCGGCCTGGTCCGCCGCATGCTGGACCACTGTGTCGCGCACGACCGGTGGGACCTGGCCGCGGAACTCCTCCTCACGGAGTTCATCCTGGGCGCCCATCCGCTGCGTACACCATCGGGAGCCGCGGCCGTGGAGTGCCTGGTGCGGGCCCAGTCGCCCGACGGCTCGATACCCGGCCGGTCGGCCGCGCTCAGGGCCACGGGGTCGGACACGGCGGGGGAATTCTTCAGCAAGGCCTACCACACGACCCTGGTCACTGCCCTTATGGCCCTGATCGTCTCGTCGGGGAGGACGTCATGACAGCGCGTCTGGTGCTCATCAACCCCGACTACACCCGGCTCTGGTTCGGGCAGGCGGTCTCGTCCGTCGGGGACGCCGTCTTCAGCACCACCCTGGTGCTGTGGGTGGCCACCGTGCTGGCGGAGGGCCGGAGTTGGGCCCCGATGGCGGTCAGCGGCGTCCTGCTGGCGACGGGCATATCCGTCCTGGTCATCGGTCCGCTCGCGGGCGTGTTCGTCGACCGCTGGGACAGACGTCGCACGATGCTCCGCACCGAGGTGGTCCGCGGCGGGCTGGTGGCCGTGCTGACCGCCCTGTCCTTCCTGCCGGTCGACGCCCTCCCGGTCGGGGTCTGGCTGGCAATCGTCTACGCGACCGTCCTGACGCTCAACGCGGCGAGCCAGTTCTTCACTCCGGCGCGCTTCTCGGTCATCGGTGATCTGGTGACCGGGGAGGCCGACCGTGCCCGGGCGGCGGGCATCGCCCAGGCCACCGCCCAGACCGCCTGGATCATCGGGCCGCCCCTTGCCGCGCCGCTGCTCTTCACCGCCGGCCTCCAGTGGGCGCTGCTCCTCAACGCGCTGTCGTACGCGGTGTCCTACGTCGTGATCCGCTCCATCGGGGCGGACCGCCGAGCGGCCGGCTCCGAGAAGCCCGGCGGCGGGGATACCGCTCAACCCAAGAGCCTGCTGCGGGAGTTCGCGGAAGGCATCCGCTTCTTCCGGCGCAGCAGGTTCCTCGTCGCGCTGACCGTGCTTGCCGTCATAGGCCAGTTCGGGACCGGCGCCCTGAGCACCCTCAACATCTTCTTCGCGACCGACAACCTCCATATGCCCGTCCACCTCTACGGCTACATCGGTACGGCCATGGGGCTCGGCGGCATCGTCGGCGCGCTGTGCGCCGGGCGTGTGGTGCAGTGGATCGGGGCGAGCCGCACCACCTGGGCGGGCCTCATCGTGAGCGGCCTCCTTCTGTTCGTCTACTCCCGGCAGACGGGCTTCGTCGGAGGCGTCGTCCTGCTCTTCGTCTTCACCGTTCCCCTCACCATGCTGAACACGGCGATGGCACCGCTCCTGCTCGACGCCGCGCCTGCCGAGTTCCGGGGCCGCGTCGTTTCCGTGTTCTACCCGGTGACGCGGCTGGCTTCGATGCTCTCCGCCGTGCTGTCCGGCTGGCTCGCCAGCTCCGCGTTGCGGGACGTGGGGGGCTCCGTCGCCGGTATCCGGTTCGGCCCCGTCGACACTGTGTTCGCGATGTCCGGCGCCCTAGTCGTCCTGTCCGGCGTCTACGCCTGGGCCGCTCTCCCGCGCGGGGAGGCCGGCGCCGGGCCGGCCGCCGCACCGGGCGAGTCGGTGCCCGTCGCACCCCGTGGGAGCGCCCAGTGATCAGAGGGCGCGGGGCTCACGGTCATCCGCCGCACGCGGCCGCCCCACTTCACCCTCGGCCGGATGCGGGACCTGCTCGACGCGACAGGCCGCCCCGACGCCGCTGACGATCCGGACGCCGGCGAGCGCGATGGCCCGCTGGGTCGCGTACGCGGGTACGCACGGGCCCCTGCAGAGCAGGCCACCGGGCTTCCGCGTCCAGCCCTCCCGGGCCCAGGACGGCGCCGGCGCCCTGCGCGCGCGTCTGCCGCAGGAGACCCCGCCCGCTTCCGTACGGCCCTGATCGGCCGCGGCGCCGACGGCCCGGTAGACGCCTTGCTCCCCGTCCGCCCGCCTGCCCGCCGCTCCTCGCACCGGCCCGCCGGAGGCGTAGGGGTGGGCCCCCGTCCCCGTAGGCCGGAGGTCCGCAGGACCGCCGACGCCGTGGAATCGGCGGCACACCGACCGCCTGCGCCTCAACCGCCGTGCGGGCCCTGCGGCGGCATACCGTCGAGCAGCACGTCCCGCAGCGCGTCCACCAGCTCCAGACCCCGCACGCGAACCTCCGCCGGCGCCTCGTCGCGCCGGCGTTCGGTGACGACCGCGAGGGCCGCCGCGGCCTGGCGGGCGAAGAGGGCGAGCAGATCGAGTTCGGAGAGGCTGGACCGGGACTGCTCCACGGGGTCGAGCACTTCGAGCACGCCGAGAATCCGGTCGCGGTGGGCCAGCGGCGCCGCCATCAGCGCGTCCGGCACATACCCGGTCGATTTCGCGACGTCCCGTGCGAACCTGCCCTGTTTCCTCAGGTCGTCCG
Organism: Streptomyces sp. NPDC002809; assembly: GCF_040295435.1. Lineage (NCBI taxonomy): Bacteria > Bacillati > Actinomycetota > Actinomycetes > Kitasatosporales > Streptomycetaceae > Streptomyces > Streptomyces sp. NPDC002809. The sequence continues at coordinate 31,884 of NZ_JBEOVJ010000017.1, read as the reverse complement.
CGACCATCGGCTCGCCCGAGACGAGCACCCAGCCCGCCAGCCCCCGGCCGGCGGGGAACCGGGAGCCGACGAGGGACTGCTCGCCCTCCCCGGCCACCGCCTGGAAGACCAGCTCGTCGGCGTCCTCGTCGTGCAGCAGGACGGAGCTGGCCGCCGCGCCGAAGATGGCGCGCGCGGTATCTACGACGGACTGCAGCAGATCGCGCTCGGCGCTGCCGGCCTGTGTCGCGGGGCCCACGTCGGTGGCTGGGACGAGGCCGTGGTACTGGCTCATGATTCACCTCGGGTTTCGGGTTCGCCGATGCGTACGTTCGCGGCGGAGAGGTAGAGCGCGTGCTTGATCTGGAAGGGCGTCAGCTTCGGCCTGCTGCCGAGCAGCCGTGCGCACATCCCGCTGATGAAGGGGGTGGCGAAGCTGTTCCCCGTGGTGCGGATGGTCCTGCCGCCCGTCCAGGCCACCTGCACGTTCTGGCCGGGTGCGAAGAACTCGACGGGTGGTGCGGGGTTGTAGAGGAAGAGCCCGGAGTCGTCCTCCCGGTGCGTACCGACCGAGATGACCGACGAGAACCGCCAGGGGAAGCTCTCCACCGGAGTGTTGTGGGCCGACGCCACCAGCGTGGTGCCGGTGAAGAATGCCTGGTCGGCCAGGGACCTAAGCGTTTCGAGGAACTTCGGACGGGTCGTGGACAGGCTGAGGTTGACCACGTCGAAGCCCTGGTCGACGGCCCAGCGCAGCCCCGTGAGCAGGGCGTCGCCGCTGCCGGTGAAGCCCTCGCCCAGCACCCGCACGCTGTACAGGTCGCAGCCCGGTGCCACGCGCCGGACGATTCCGGCGCACGCCGTTCCGTGCCCGCAGCCGTCGCCGGCGCCGTCGGGCAGCGGACCGCTGTCGATGACGCGCAAGGTCCCGTCGGGAGCCGGCGCCACCTCGTAGGAGCCCTGGACCGTGCCGACCGAGGGATGACCGCACTCCACCCCGGTGTCGACCACACACACGCGCACGCCTCCGCCGTCCGACCACGCCGAGGGGTCGGCGGGCAGCGCCTGCACCGTGTCGGCGAACATCGTGAGGTCCTCGGGGGCACGGTCGCGCAGGCTCCAGGTGAGCCTCCCTGCCATCCCGGTGGTCATGTGGTCCCGCCTTTCCGCCCGGCCGGGCGTTCGGTGCTCCGGGCCGCGGCCGCGCTGTCGTCGGCGAACACGGCCGCGCGGTCCGCGCCGAGTCGGTGTCCCTTGGTGGTGAAGTGCCGTTGCGCCGTACGCGCCTCCCGCGCGGCGTCGCCGGGGAGATCCAGTGTGCGCAGTGTGTGCGCGCGGTCGAGGGCAGCGGTGCCGCGGACGACCGGGGAGTCCGTGTCACCGGCCGCGGCGGTCGCCCGGTCCGCGCAGGCGCGTGCGGCGGCCGGCTCCCCGGCGAGAGCGAGGGCGCGGGCCCGCAGCCCGTGGGCGTCGGCGGACTCCGCCGGGGGCAGGCCGGACTCCTGAGGGTCCGGCAGGGCCAGCGCCTGCGCCGGTTCCCCCCGGTCAAGCAGGATGCGGGCCCGTTCGCGGGCGATACCGGGCAGCGCACCGGTGACGCCGAGTTCACGCCCGGCGCGGGCGGCCTCGTCCAGCAGGGCGAGCCTGCGTTCCGGAGTACCGGTCAGGGCCTCGACCTCGGCGGCGAACAGCGGGACGAACAGCGCGCTCTCGGCGTAACCGAGGCCGCCGGCGAGCCGCGCCGCCTCGGCCAGCCGTTCGTGAGCCTCGTCGTGGCGGCCCTGGAGGGCCAGGAGTACGGCCAGGGGGCAGGCCAGGGTGGCCCGGACGGTCGGCCGGCCGGCGCCGTGGGCCGTCAGAAGTTCCTCGCAGCGGGCGACGGCACGCGCGACCGGGGTCGGCCCCCGCCACAGGGAGATGCCGACCGCACCGAGCGCCAGGGCCCGTTCGGGTTCGGCGTCGGCGCGGCCGGCGTGGTCCAGGGCCCGGCTCAGCAGTGCCTCGGCCTCGGCGTGCCGTCCGCGCCGCTGGCGGTCCTGGGCGATGCGGACGCAGGCCCGGGCGATGCCCTGGTCGTCGCCCGCCACCGTGAAAAGTGCGAGCGCGGCCTCGGCCACGTCGGCCGCGGACCCGTGCCGGGGATCGAGGGCGGTCAGCGCGAGCCGGGCGTGGGCGGCACCCAGCCGGTCACCGGCCCGGTCCGCCGTGTCGAGGGCGCCTGCCAGCAGTTCCCGGCCGCGCACCGGCTCGCCGCGGGCGACCTTCGTCTCGCCGAGCCGGCGGGCGGCCTCGGCCGCGGCGGGCTCGCCGGGGGCGGCCAGGTCCAGGCCCTGGGTGAGGAGGTCGTCGGCCCACGGCAGGTCGGAACGGGCCAGGGCGGCCGCGCCGGCCCGGGTGAGGAGTCCGGCGGCACGCGCACGCAGCACGTCGGTGTCGTCGTCGCGTATCCCCAGTTCGGTGAGCAGGCGATGGGCGCGGGCCAGGTGGGTGCCGACGGCCGCCTCACCCGCCTCGTGCCGGACCAGCACGCCGGCGGCGTGTTCGTGACGCCGGGCACGTACCTTCTTGGCCATCCCGCGATAGGCGGTCTCCTGCACCAGAGCGCTGCCGAACCGGAGTACGGGGCTCGCGGCCCGGGTGCGGCCCCCGGACTCGATGAGCCGCCGCCGTACGAGGCCGCGCAGCAGACCGGCGGCGGACTCCGGGGGGCCGGAGTCCTCGGCGGCGGCCAGTTCGGTCAGGTCGGCGCGGTGGAAGTCGCGTCCCAGGACGGCGGCCAGTTGCAGCAGGGTCCGCTCCTCGGGAGGCAGCGCGTCGATGCGGGCGCCGAGCAGGGCGTGCACGGTGAGCGGCAGGTCGTCGCCCTCGGCGGCCATGGCGGTCAGGTGCTCCAGGTACAGCGGATTGCCTTCGGCCCGGTCGAGGGCGCCCTCCAGCACTCCCTGCCGGTGGGCCGCCACCTCGACCAGTTCACCGGCGAGGACGGCGGCCTCCTCCCGGGTGAGCGGCGTGAGCATGAGTGACGCGGAACGCATCCGGCCGCTGCCCCAGCCGGGGTGGGTCTCCAGCAGCTCGGGACGCGCCGCGCACACCAGGGCGACGGCCGAGCGGTCGAGTTCGTCCAGCAGCCGGTCCGCCATGTCGAGCAGCGGCGCCGATGCCCAGTGGCAGTCGTCCAGCACGAGCACTACGGGCCGCTCCCGGGCCAGTCCGTCCAGTAGGCAGGCCAGCGCCATGAGGGTGTCGTCCGTGGAGGGGCTGGGTGTCCCGTCCGTGAGCAGACCGGTCCGCAGCAGGCTCAGCGCCTGCTGCGCCTCCGCCCGTTCGTGCCCCGGCAGCCCTGCGAGCGCGGCGTCCTCTCCGACCGCGGCGAGTACCTGGCGTACCGCTTCGGCGAGTGGTGCGAGGGTGCCGGTCTCGCCGTACGGGCGGCACCGGCCCTCCCCGTACGCCGGGCAGTCCCTCAGCCATTCGCGCAGCAGGCGCGTCTTGCCGAGCCCCGCCTCGCCGTACACGGTCATCAGATGCGAACGGGGTTCCGCCGCCAACTTGCGTGACAGCAGCCGAAGTTCGGCCAGCTCCTGCTCACGTCCGATGAAGGGGGTGTCGAACCGGCGCACCCGCTCCGGGTCGTCCTCGTGCAGGGCCACCAGGCGGCGGGCCGGGACGGGTACGCCGACCCCCTTGAGGGACAGCGATCCGGCTGGTTCGGTGACCGCCGAGGGCCCGGCCGCGCGCAGTGTGGCGGGGCCGATCAGGATCTCGCCCGTGCCGGCGTGCTGTTCGAGCCGGGCGCCGATGTTGACCACCTCGCCGGAGACCATGGCCTGCCGGGCGCCGGGGTCGACGCTCACCACGACCTCGCCGGTGTTCACGCCGATGCGGACGGCGAGCCGCACCCCGTGCTCCCGCTCCAGCTCGGTGTTGAGTCCGTCGAGGCCTGTGACCATGGCGCGGGTGGCGGCCAGGGCACGGTGGGCGTCGTCCTCGTGGCGTACGGGAACACCGAAGACCGCCATCACGGCGTCACCGATGAACTTCTCCACCGTGCCGCCGTGTTCCTCGATCCGTGCCCGCATCAGCGCGAAGTACCGGAGCGTCACCGTGCGCAGCGTCTCCGGGTCGAGCCGGCCGGACAGGGCCGTCGACCCGACGAGGTCGCAGAAGACCACGGTCACCACCCGCCGTTCCTCGGCCGTGGCGGAACCGGCCGCGGCGACGCAGGCGGTTCCGCACCGGGGGCAGAAGGCCGCACCGTCCGGCGGTGGTTCGGGGCACCGGGGGCAGCTCATCCGTGCGATCCCGGTCATCAGAACAACGCTCCGCCGGCGATCTCGCTGTGTGCCTGCACCTCCGGCTCGGCGGCGTCCAGCCGCTCCTTCAGGCCCAGCAGCAGGGTCAGTTCCTCCTCACTGAGGTCCTGGAGCACCTCCCGCTGCTCGGGGGAGAGACTGTGCAGTGGGAACCCGGCGTCCTCCAGCACACGGAGGCGGTCGCGATCCTGTGCGTGCTCATTCATGGAGGCTCCCCGATAGGGTTGGTCCCGTGGCGATGCGGTCGAACAGCTCAGCGAGGGCGGCGACCGTGTGCAGTGCACTGACGGCGACCAGGGAGCGCTGCGCGCGGTCCAGAGGCAGTCGGCCGATCAGCCGGTCGAGGTCGGCGCTGTGCCCGTCGTCGAGGTCCGCGTGGAGGCGTACGGTCTCGAAAGCGGCCTGCGGCAGCCCGGTCTCACGCGCCAGTCGGCCGGCCAGCCCCGGCGCCGGTGCGTTGCCCTCCAGTACCGCGATGTAGCCGAGCAGGGCCACCGGATGGCTGTGCTCGATCCAGTAGTACTGCGCCCCCACCAGAGCGGCGACGCAGGACGGCGGGGCGGTGTCGGTCAGCTCGCCCGGCGCGGCCCCGGCTGCCGCGGCGTCGGTGAGCAGCCAGTCGTCGTGGCCCCGTTCCTGTTCGGCGTGCGCCCGCAGGTAGCGGGCGAGTGGCGGCGCCACGGGGTCGCGCGGCAGCAGCTCGCACCGGGCGGCGGCCCGCTCCATCAGGGGAACGGAGGCGCGGATCACCTGGTGCATGGACCGCAGATAGTCCCGGTACCGGCCGGGGAGCCCCGCGTCGGAGCGCCACATGTGGGCGGCGGCGGACCGCAGCACGGGCTGCACGAGCGACAGTTCGAGTCGCAGGCCCGCGACGGCAGTGGGGCTCATGCGGGACGCTCCTCGTCCCCGTGCCCGCCGAGCAGCACGAGTGGCGCATACCGTCCGCTTCCGTACCGCCGCAACAGCGCCGCCGCTCCCGCGTCGCGCTGGAGCCGGGCGCCGAGCGCGTCCATCGCGCCGGCCGCCGGCCGGGACCCGGCCCGCGCGGCGGCTTCCAGGGCCGCCGGCCGCACGGCCAGAGCATGGCAGTCCGCACAGGACCCGACGCCCGCGGTACGGATGGTGCGCAGCACGGGCGACTCCTGACAGCGGCGCCGGATCCGCGTCCAGCCGTCCACGGCGATGTGTCCCAGGCGAAGGTGTTCCGGCATGGGGCGGGCGTCCACCACGCGCTGGTTGCAGCAGGCCGTGACCGTGCCGTCGAAGGCCACCACCGGCCAGGCCGCCATCGCGCAGGGAGCCGGCGGTCCTCCGGCGCCGTCGAGCGGGGCCTCCCGGGCGGCCGCCCAGGCCGCCGCCCGCCCCACCGGCCGGACGTGATTGACCAGTACGGCCGCCCGGTCCCGGAACTCGGCCCGTATGGACGCGGTGATGTCCGCGAGATAGGGATCATCCGCCCCATTACCCACCACGTGAAAACTCACGCCGATTCCGCTTTCCATGATGCGATGGACCGCGCGGAAAGCCGCTGCGCGCGGCACTTCACGCTCATGGAATACGTCGATGCTCGCCGAGAAATGGGCGACGTGCCGAAGTGCGCGCATGATGCGGGCGGGTATCCGCCCGTCGGCCGCGAAGAACATGCCACTGAGCACAGACGTCCGCGTTCCGGCGGACGCGGCGAGCGACGCGAGGTCACCCACGAGCGTGGGCCGCAGCAGCGGCTCACCGCCCGTGAGCATGAGCACCTCAGGACGGTCCCCGGGGGTGAAGCCGCCGACGAAGCGGCGCAGCGCCTCGGCGGGGGTGTCCTCACCCCGCGGCCCCGACGACGTGGAGCAGTGGGCGCAACTGAGCGGGCAGCGCCTGGTGAGGGTGGCGAGCAGCCCGGCAGCCGGCACCGGCCGCAGTTCGATGATCTCCGCCAGTCGCATCGCGTCACCTCCGTAGGTCACCGGGACATGCGGCGCCAGGGTGCGCGGAAGCGGTTCGGTGCCGGTTGGCACCCGGTTCGGTGCCGGTACACGACGCATGGCGGCCCGTGGGCGCGGGTCCCGCGCACGGCCTGCCGATTCGCCTGACTATGCACGTGTCCTCACCTTTTGTCCCGGCGGGTGCGTTGCTGCATGCACCTTGAGCCACCCCCGGGCCCATAGCCCAGCCATCCGCTTGTGACCATGCTGTGAAGAACGGAGGGAATTCCATCTAATTCCCGACGCATTCACGGCTCCTTGCGGATTCGCTCACCCCCCCGACCGCTCCCCGGAGGCTTTCGTGTACGCAATTGTTCTCTTCTCCCGGAACTCCGACGACACCGGCTGGGGAAGGGGCTGAGATAAAATGACCGACACCTTCACGGAACGCCACAACGGGACGGCGGGTCCCGGGATTCCGCGAGAGCACGAGGGCGCCGTCGGCGCAGGAGTCGTCGCCCCTCTGCACCTTTCCCTTCTCGGTCCGCTGCGAGCGTCCCGCGGCGGTCTGGCGTTGCCTCTGGGTCCGCTGAAGCAGCGCCTCGTTCTGGCAGTCCTGCTCACCCGGCCGAACACTCCTGTGTCGCTGGAGGAGCTGACCGACGCCGTCTGGCCGGACGATCCGCCCCGCACCGCCCGCAAGAACCTCCAGGTGTACGTCTCGGCTCTGCGCCGGGTGCTCGACCCCGACGACCTCGGCCGGCTGCGCCACGGTCCCGGCGGCTACGTCCTGCACCTCACCGCGGACGAGTGCGACGGTCTGCGGTTCGAGGAACTGGCCCGGCGCGGCGATGCCGAGGCACGCGCGGGAACTCCGAGCCGCGCCGCCCGGCTCTACCGACAGGCCCTGGACCTGTGGCGGCATGATCCCTTCAGCGATCTCGCCGCCCGCGCCGACGTGCTGCGTGCCGCTGTCGACCGGCAGCACGCCCGTCGGCTGGCCGTCTACGAGGCTTGGGCGGAGGCGCAGCTGGAGACCGGCGACCCGGCCCCGGTGGCCGACACCGTGGACGAGATGGTGAGCCGCCACCCGCTGCGGGAGCGGCTGCGCGCCGCCCAGCTCACCGCGCTCCACCAGGTCGGGCGCAGGACGGAGGCGCTGGCCGCCTACGACGAGTGCCGCCAGCAGCTCTCCCGGGAACTGGGCCTGGAACCCGGTGCGGCGCTGCAGTACGCCTACCGCTCCCTGCTGGAGGACGCGGCCCCTCCCCGCCCGCGCGGCGGAGCGACCGGGTCGCGGCTGCTCCCGCCGGACCTCGCCGACTTCACCGGGCGGACGCGGGAGCTGGACGCCGTCACCGCACAACTGGGGCGTGAGGGCGGACCGCCGGTACTCCTCACCGGCCCGGCAGGCGTCGGCAAGACGGCGCTGGCCGTGCGCGTCGCGCACCGTCTTGCCGCGCGCTACCCCGACGGCGTGGTCGCCACCCGGCTCTGCGCCGAGGACGGCTCCACCCGCCCGTGGACATCGGTGCTGGCGGAGCTGGCCCGTTCCCTGGGCTGCACCGAGCGGTTTCCCTCCGACCGGGAGGAGGCAGCCACCGCCTGGCGCTCCTGGCTGTCCGGGCGCCGGATCCTGCTGCTGCTGGACGACGTTCCCGACGCCGCCGCCCTCGGCCCGCTGCTGCCGCCGTCGGGCCCCACCGCCGCGCTGGTCACCTCCAGGAGCCGGCTGCCCTGTCTGGAATCCGCGCACCGGACCGAACTTCCGCCCCTGTCCGCCGAGGAGGCGCTGGACCTGCTCGGCGGAATCATCGGCAGGACCAGGCTGGCGGCCGAGCAGCCTGCCGCCGTACGCATCGCCACCGCCACCGGACTCCTCCCGTTCGCCCTGCGGGCCGGCGGGAACCGGCTTTCGGTGCTGCGCCACATGCCGCTCGGGCAGTACGCGGACCGTCTCGAACACCCTTTGGAGGCCCTGGACGAACTCGCGGCCGGCGGCCTCGGTGTCCGTGCCCGTCTCGCGGGCGCCTGGGCCCGGCTGGCCGTTCCCGCCCGCGACACCCTCCATGCCCTGGCCGCGCTGCCGGACCCGGCCTTCTCCCTGTCCACCGCCGCCCACGCCCTGGGCCTCGACGGACGGAACGCTCAGCGCGCCCTGGAGAACCTGATCGACGCCGGTGTCCTGGCTCCACCACTCGGACCCGACGTGACCGCGCACACAGCAGTGGGAGAGGACGCCGCGCACACAGTGACAGGAGAGGAGGCCGTTCACTACGAACTGCCTTGGCTCACCCTGCTGTTCGCGCGAGAACAGGCAGCCGGGCCGGGAGTGCGGTGCTAGGGCCACGTCAGCCGGGTCGTACCCGGTCCGCGCCGGAACCGGGATCCGGTCCCCGGACCGGGCCGGCCCGGCCCGGTGCCGTCCGCCCGGCTCAGGGCCGAGCCGGGCGGAGGACGCCGGAGCAGCCCGCGCCGCAGCGGGCGCAAACGGCGGGCAGCCACCGGCGGTTCCCTCCTGTGCGGTGGTCAGGCGCCGCCCGCGGCCGCCGCGGCGGGACCGGAGGACTGCACCCGTGCCAGATAGCCGGCCTGGAAGCGGCTGGCCGCCCCCAACTGCTCCATGATCTCCGCGATGTGCTTGCGGCACGTTCGCAGCGACATGCCCAGCCGCCGGGCCACCATCTCGTCCTTCATCCCCTCCGCGAGCAGCCTCACGATGGCCTGCTTCACCTCGTCCCGCGCCGAACTCTCCGTCCAGGCGGGGTGATAGGGCTCGGCCAGCGACCAGGTGTGGTCGAAGGTCGCGCACAGGTACGCCACCGTGGACGGCTCCTGGATGACGATGGCCGCGTCCAGGTCGTCCTGGTGAGGGATGAACACCGTCTCCTCGTCGAAGGCGACCATGCGGCCGAACAGTTCGCTCATCGTCCTGATCTCGGCCCCCTCGTCGGTCATCCGCCGCGCGTACTCCTGCGTGGGCAGGTGGTAGCGGGCCGTGTGCTGGTACAACGTGCGCATCCGCACACCGCGGCGCAGCATGTCCCGGTCCCGGATGAACGCCTGCTCCAGCAGCGTCGGGGAGCGGCCGCCGCCGGGATGGCAGGTGCGGACCTCCTGCCGGCACCGCATGGTCGCCTCGGTGATCATGCCCACGACGGTCTTCAGGTCGGTGACCTCCGTCAGCGGCGCACGCCCCTGCCATCGGCGCCGTCCCTCCGCGTAGAACGGTGCCAGGAGCGCCAGCTCGCCCCGCAGCTGGTCGATCTCGGCGAGCTGTCTGCGCAGCCCCGCCTCCTTCGGCGCGACCAGCGCGGCGATGGCCGCGTCAGGGGCCACCGGCACCAGCCGGTCGGAATCCTCGGGCAGGTACCGCAGCAGCAGCAGTTCGGTCAGCGTCACCACCGCCGAGGCCGCGCAGCCCTCCGGCAGCCCGAGTTTCGCGCCGAGCGTCTTCGCGTCGCACGATCCCTGATCACTCACCCACCGGAACACCCGGACGGCATCCTCGGACAACTGCGCGCCGGAAGACGTCCTCCCAGCCGTTCCGCGGAGACCCGCTAACTTGTCGTCCTCACCTATGCCGCCCATCCAACCCCCTCATCAGCCAGATGGCTCCACTCTCACCCATACAGATGTCTATTGTTCAGATGCGCGGTAGATATTCCCAGACCCCCTGGAAGGAATCACCGTGGAACGAACCAAAGGGGCAATCACCCTGCTCCTGGGACTCGTCACGCTCCTCCTCAGGGGCCGGGTCCGCTTCCGGCGCCACCGTGCCGGTGGCGACGCGGGCACGGCCCGCGAGGTGCTCAACCAACCCCCGCGACCGGTACGGAGCGACGATGACGACGCACCGTCCGTACCCACGCCGCACTGGTGACCGGGTGACCGGCCCATGTCCGACGGGTCCCGCACCCGAGACAACCCGTGTCCCCGGAAGCCCCGACGCCGAAGTCCGGATTCCTTCGTGCGACGGGCAGGGCGGGCGTGAACGCCCTGTCGTAGCACGGAGGAACACACAGCACACCGGCCCGGCGGTGACCTGAGTACCCGTACTCACAGCGCCATGGCATCTGTCGGAGAGAATGGCAGCCATGACCCGACGTACCAGGACGGCCTCAGTCACCCTGCTCTGTGTCTTCGCCCTGACGAGCTGCGGGAAGAGCGCGGACGATCTCTTCTCCAATCTCAACGGCACCCAGTCGTCGGACACTTCGGACCACCGGGCACCTGCGGGCGGCGCCTCCCCCGCGAATGAGCCCCCCAATTACGGCGACAACAGCCGGGCGACGCGCCCGGATCGTCCGAGCGCGGCGGACGAGCAGCGCGCGCACGAGAAGGCCGATGAGATCCGGGCGGCGCTTCAGGACCTCAGGCGTCAGCATCGGATCGATCCAATTCAGGTCCGTCCGGTCCTCGCACGGCTGGCTGCTCCAGCCCACCTGGCCGTGGAGCAGCGGCCCGGCCGGAGCGGACAGAGTCCCGCCCGGGGCAGCGTGTACGGAATCTGGATCGGAAAGTCCGCCTGCCTCACCGGCGCCGTCACACAGGAGCGCGTCTGGACCGAGATCAACGGTCATTTCCCGGAGACAGGCTGCCTGCCCCCGGCAGCCACGCACTGAGGCCGGCACGGACCGACCGGCAGCCCCGCCGGCCCTGCCCGCTCGCGGCGCGCCCGGCACCTGGACCAGGTCCTTGAGGTCTCCCGGCTCGATCGCCCGACTCCGGCTCGCGAAACGTGATGGCAGGCAGGCTCGTACGAGTTGTGCTCATCGGAGGGCTCCGGAGCGTTCCCGCTCGTGGGCCGAGTCGTCGTCTGCGGGAGCCAGGCAGGAGCAGGGCAGGCGCGGAGGTGATGTCCGCCGGTGCACGAGCCGGGTCGACGCCTGCGGGGGCCGAGTCGTCGTCTGACGGAGCGAGGCAGGAGCAGGGCAGGCGCGGAGGTGATGTCCGCCGGTGCGCCAGCCGAGTCGACGGCCATGCCGGACACGCGGCCGAACCGGTCAGTCGCAGCCGCCGGCAAGCACATCGACGACCGTGGTGAGACGCCCCCGGACACGTCTCACGTTCTGCCGCCCTGCGCACGCACCCGCGACGGCGGGATCACCGGCCCTGCGCGCCTCCTCAACCTGTCGGGAACAATGCGACCCCGCGCATCCCAGCGGTTGTCGCGAACGCGCGTTGCCCCGACGATGGGCAGGAGTGCCGCTACGGACGGAGGGCGAGTTGACGGATCCCTGGGTGGCTCTGACGGCCGACGCGAACCCCGGCGCCCGGCTCGGTGAACTACGCCATGCGCACGAGGTGTTCACCTCCGAAGGGCGCCTGGAGACACCGGTACGCTCAGTGGTGGGCCAGTCGTGGCGGCGCTCCGCCCGGGCGCGGGTCAGCCCGGACGGCGCGGCATCGGTCGAACTCTGTGCGGACGAACTCGGAACGTACCGGGACACGCACCCACTGGCTCACGTCATGCCGATGATCCGCGAACTCATGGGCGCCTACGCGATGGACGGCGAGCATCTGCTCGCGGTCTGCGATGCGCACGGCAGGCTGCTGTGGGTCGAGGGGCATGCCCGGGCCCGTCGGCGCGCTGAGCGGATGAACTTCGTGGAAGGCGCCCGCTGGGCCGAGTCGGAGGCCGGGACGAACGCACCCGGCACGGCACTCGCGGTCGGCCGCCCGGTCCAGGTGTTCGCCGCCGAGCACTTCCTCCGGCCGGTTCAGCAGTGGACATGCGCCGCCGCCCCGCTGCACGACCCGCGCACGGGCCGGGTGCTCGGTGCCGTCGACATCACCGGCGGGAACGAGCTCGCGCATCCGCACAGCCTGGCGTTCGTCCACGCTGTGGCGCGTGCCGCCGAGTCCCAGCTCGCACTCGTCGCACCGGGGCCCGCCGGTGGGTCGGCACAGCTCTCCGCGCTCGGCAGCGACGAAGCGCTCCTGGTCCTGGGCGGGCGCAAGATCCGGCTCAGCAGACGCCACAGCGAGATCCTGGTGACGCTCGCCCTCCATCCGGAGGGCCTCGGCGGTGACGAACTGCTGGTCGAGCTGTACGAGGACGAGTCCGTCCCTCCGGTGACGTTGCGGGCCGAACTCGCGCGGCTGCGGCGGCTTCTGGGGCCCGAGCTGCTGTGCTCGCGTCCGTACCGGCTGGGCGCGCCGGTGGACGCGGACTTCGACGCCGTCGTACGCAGGCTGGAGTCCGGGGCGGTGGCGGCGGCGCTCGGCACGTATGCGGGCCCCCTGTTGCCGCGTTCGCAGGCACCGGCGGTCGTCCGGCTGCGGCGCCGGATCGTCGGCCAGCTGCGGGCCGCTCTGATCGCGCGGGGGGATCCGGGGTTGCTCGCCGACTGGGCGTACAGCCCGTGGGGTGCGGAGGACCTCCCTGTCTGGCGGGCACTCGCAGCGGCGGCGCCCCGGGAGCGGCGTGCGGCACTACTGGCCAGAGCCCGGGTGCTCGACGAGGAGCAGCGCGCGTAGTGCCGCTCGCGGGAGCTCAGGGGGCGTTCTCTGCAACGGCGTTGCAACGTCGCGCTGCCTAGCCTCACCCCGAGGGCCGTCCAACGGCGGGCGGCACCGGATCCGGGAGGCCACAGAAATGACCCGCTACGCCGCGCCGGGCACCGAGGGCGCCATCGTCTCGTACGAGTCCCGCTACGACCACTGGATCGGTGGCGCCTACGTCCCGCCGGCCCGTGGTCAGTACTTCGAGAACCCGAGCCCCGTCAACGGCCGTCCCTTCACGGAGGTCGCCCGCGGCACCGAGGCCGACGTCGAGCGCGCCCTGGACGCCGCCCATGCGGCGGCCCCCGCCTGGGGGGCCGTGTCCGCGGGTGACCGTGCGACCGTCCTGAACCGGATCGCCGACCGCATGGAGGAGCATCTGGAGGAGCTGGCGGTCGCCGAGAGCTGGGAGAACGGCAAGCCGGTGCGCGAGACGCTGGCTGCGGACATTCCGCTGGCCATCGACCACTTCCGGTACTTCGCGGGTGCGCTGCGCGCCCAGGAGGGTTCGCTCAGCGAGATCGACGACGACACCGTCGCGTATCACTTCCACGAGCCGCTGGGTGTGGTGGCTCAGATCATTCCGTGGAACTTCCCCATCCTGATGGCCGTCTGGAAGCTCGCCCCCGCGTTGGCTGCCGGGAACGCCGTGGTCCTCAAGCCGGCCGAGCAGACCCCCGCATCGATCCATGTGTGGATGAGCATGGTGGCGGATCTGCTTCCCCCCGGCGTCGTGAACATCCTCAACGGCTTCGGCGCGGAGGCGGGCAAGCCGCTCGCCTCCAGTCCGCGGGTCGCGAAGATCGCCTTCACCGGTGAGACCACGACGGGGCGCCTGATCATGCAGTACGCCTCGGAGAACCTCAAGCCCGTCACACTGGAGCTGGGCGGCAAGTCGCCGAACCTCTTCTTCGACGACGTGTGGGCGCTGGACGACGACTTCCGCGACAAGGCACTCGAAGGCTTCACGATGTTCGCCCTCAACCAGGGCGAAGTGTGCACGTGTCCGTCGCGGGCCCTGATCCAGCGCGGACATTACAGCGAGTTCCTCGAAGCGGGCATCGCCCGTACCGAGAAGATCGTGCCAGGGCACCCGCTGGACACCGACACGATGATCGGCGCGCAGGCCTCCGACGAGCAGCTGAAGAAGATCCTTTCGTACCTCGAGATCGGACTGCAGGAGGGTGCGAAGATCCTGACCGGCGGTCAGCGTGTCGAGCACGGGGGCGAGTTGGCGGGTGGCTATTACGTCCAGCCGACGATCTTCGAGGGTGACAACCGTATGCGGGTCTTCCAGGAGGAGATCTTCGGCCCCGTGCTCGCCGTGACGTCCTTCTCGGACTTCGACGAAGGGATCAGGACGGCGAACGACACGCTGTACGGGCTCGGCGCGGGCGTATGGACCCGGGACACCAACACCGCCTACCGGGCGGGCCGGGCCATCAAGGCGGGCAGGGTCTGGACGAACTGCTACCACGCCTATCCGGCGCACGCCGCTTTCGGCGGATACAAGCAGTCGGGCATCGGCAGGGAGAACCACAAGATGATGCTGGAGCACTACCAGCAGACGAAGAACCTCCTGGTGTCGTACTCGCCGAAGAAGCTCGGCTTCTTCTAGAGACACAAAGCAGGGCGCCTGACCTGGCCTTTTGCCGGGATGCTCGCGTGTGGCCGTGAGCTCTTCCGGACCGTCCGGCGTGAGATGGTGAGCGTATTGAGTTGCTTCGGAGTCGAAGCAATCGCCGTCCGGCGACGGCTGGCCTGTTGCGATGCCGCCGGACGGTGGTCGGTTGCGGCCGACGTTGTGGAGGACGGTGCCGAGCAGGCTGCGGCGGCCTACTGTCCGGCAGCCCCGGGCGATACTGTCGAGCATCATGGATACCGACCCCGCCGTACAGATCCCACCCGGGTCGTTGTCAGGCGTCGGTCTTACGGATGCCCCGGAATCTGTGTACCGGGCGATCGTCGCACGGCTGGCGATCCAACCGGATGAACTCGTCGAGGCCACTGGGCTGACCGCCGATTCCGTCACCGCGTCCATCGAGGCACTCGTCTCCCGTGGCTTGGTCAACGCCAGCGGCGGCACGCTCACCGCTGTTTCCCCTTTGCTGGCTCTCGGCGACCTGGTCGCCAGGAGCGAGAGGGAGGCCAGGATGGCCCGCGCGGCGCTGGATGAACTCGCCGATCATCATCGGTCGATACGCCAACAGGAAGAGTTCCGCGGCCTCGAGGTGATCCATGGGCGCGCGAACATCGGTGATTGGATCAATCATCTGATGCGCGCCACCGAACGAGAGCTGCGGTTGTTCGCCAAACCGCCGTTCGGAGTGGTCGGTGTCGAGGAAACCGACTCGGAGAAGGAGTTGGCCGTCCGCGGGTTGGCCGAACGCGTGATCATCGAGCGGTCGCTGCTCGATGAACCGGAGGCCGAACAGGATCTGCTGGCATCCCTGGACCGCGGCCAGCAGATCCGATTGGCCGAGACGCTGCCGAGCAAGCTGCTGATCGCCGACGATTCGATGGCCCTGGTGCAACTCGACGAAGGCGGTCCGTCCCATGATGTCGTGGTGGTGGTGCGGCCCGGCGGTCTGCTCACGTCCCTGACGACGCTGTTCGAGTCGTTGTGGGAGCGTTCGATCCAGCTGCGGGAGGCTCCGGGACGACGGATCGAGCCGTATCCGGCGTCCGAGGACGCCCTGGGCGATCCCATGGACCGGAAGGTGTTGGCCTTGTTGCTCGCCGGGCACACGGACGGGGTGGTGGCGAGCCGGCTCGGCGTCGGGCTGCGGACGGTTCAGCGTCGGGTCCGGCATCTGATGGACATGGCCGGCACCGACTCCCGGATCCTTCTCGGCTGGTACGCGCGCGACCGTGGCTGGCTCTGAGTCGCCTCGGGCCGGCCACGGTCGCGGCTGGTGCAGAAGAGCTGTTCGGATCTACTCGGCGATCAGATCCGGAATGTGCAGCAGAGCGGTGCTCGACGACGAGCCGTTGGGTCCGCCCTCGCCGTAGATCATCAGATCGTGCTGGTCGTTGATGCCGAAGGAGTAGGTCGGCAGGAACCAGTCATTGCCGGGAATCATCGACGACAGGTCCCACAGTCGGCCCTGCGGATCCCACAGTGCCGAGACCTCGACTTCGGGCTGCAGTTCCACCGTGCCGAGGATCCAGCCATCAGTGGTGATCTTCTCCGCCGTGGCGTTGAATCCGTAGTCCGGCAGGCGTTTCATGCCGGCCGACGGCGTCCACACGAACGCGTCGTCCCCACTGGCGCCGACCACCGAGCCGGCCGCGTTGATCCCGATGGCCACCGAATTGAACTGCCCCGAAAGGGTGCCGAGATTCGTGATCTTGCCGGTCGAGGTATTCCAACTGACGGCCCGTTGCGCACCTTCGGTGGTGAGCGACGATCCGACCGCAGTCCCTTGGGCGTTGATCGCCCTCGGCTGGGTTTCCGTGGTGTTGGCCGACAGCTGAGCCAGTTTGGTGAATCCGCTGGTCCTGGTCCAGCTGAACGGGTCGACGTAGGAGTGTCCCTGACGGTTCTCATCCAGATACGTGAGGCTCGCGAACCCGACGACGGTACCTCCGTCGGTGATGCCGGTGGCGTATCCGCTGGTGTACGCCTTCTCCCGCCACTCCGGCAGCCCGAGATCGGTCACACTGCCGTCGCCCGCCCACGTTGCCGGACGGTCGTTCGCCCCCGCGTAGTGGAGCATCCCGGCCGCTTCCTTACGCTCGTTCATGTCCAGCGCCGAGCCGTACGCCCCCGTGCCGAGGTCCAGGTCGGTGAAACCCGTGTCCTTGGTCCAGGTGGTCGGCGTCATCTTCGCGTTGACCTGCCGATCGCCGGCGACCACGCCGCCGTTGGTGAGTTTCGCGCCGACGAAAGGCTTCTCCCACTTCAGCGCCTCCATCTTCGGCGCGACAACGCTGTTGATCCGGACCTTCGCAGCACCCACGATCGTGCCGTCGGCGTTCGCGACCCGGACCCGGCCGATGACGGGCTCGGACGTCTGGGTGACGGCGCTCAGGTCGATGTCGGCGGCCACCGGCATCGACTGCCCCGGCCTCAGCCGGGACGCCTCGTCCGACTCGGCGGTTATGGTGCCGATGCCGCGGGAGAACATCTCCTCGTGATAGTCGAAGGTCGCCGACCCTGATGGAACGTTGGCGCCGGTCACCACCACGAAGTAGGTGCCGGGCGCCGGATCGTCCAGGACGATCTGCTCGGCACCGGGCCCGATCTTCATGCTGGTGCCCGCGATGCCGCGGGCACCGACGATGTACATGTCGAGATCGGCGTCGTCGGCGCGGGAGGTCAACGCCACGTCCAGTCGCGTCGACTGCCGCGGCACGTCGACGCGATTCGCCGTGAGCTGTCCGTTGGCGACGGTGGAGAACAGGTTCCTGACGAACCCGAGCTCACCGTCAGTGGCGTGGAGCTTCGCGGTGCCCCAGGTGTTCGTCCCGGTGAACTGGACCGACTCCTTCTGATGCACGGTGGCCGACTGAAGGGTCGTCACGTCCGGCGCGAACGACATGCCCTGCAGGGCGACCGTCGCCGTAAAGGGATTGTCAGCAACACCGGAGGTCCGTCGCGCTTCGACCACGAACTCCCAGATGCCCGCCTTCGGTCGCAGCACGGCCCTTGATTTCGGATCACATCCGGCCGGGTCGGGGTAGCCGGTGTAGCAATGGTCGCTGGCGTTGGAGTCGGCCGGGATCCCGTCGGGATCGATGGGCAGGACTCGCATCTGGCTGCCCTTGGCCTGTCCCGCCAGGTTGAGTTGCAGGGCCTCGACACCTTCCGGCACCGCAACCAGGAACGAGTTCGTTCCGGTGCGATCCAGGGTTCCGGCCCTGCTGACCTGATACGTCGGGCCGCTCAGCGGTTTCGCCGCCAGCACGGTCACCGCTACGAACCGGTCGATGCCGGCCGTGGTCGGATCGTCGATGGTCATGATCGCGCTGTGCACGCCGGTCGTCTTCGGGGTGGCGGTCACCGTCACCGTGCTCGAGGCACCGAGAGCAGACGACAGGGTCTTCGGTGCCCGGAACGTGCCGTCATTGCCGACCCAGCCGATCCGGCTCGTGGTGTGCCCTGCCTTCCCGTCGGTCCTGGTCACCGTCACCCGGTACGACTTGCCGGACCCGACCGGCTGGCCGCCCGACCCGGGCAGGCACCGGTTGTAGATCCCGGCTCCCCTGTTCGGCGTGGCCAGATTGCCTGACAGCGCCGTGCACACCGGGGCGGAGACGTCGAAGTTGTTGATCCGCACGCCCTTCGAAAGCTTCTTCCAGGCTGCCGGGATGCTGACCAGTCCGGCACCCTGGGCGGTAGTCGGCACACCGTCGATCGGCCTCGCCGTTCCGGTGAGCACGGAGCGGAGCGCCGTCGGACCGGCTTCGACGTTCCGGGACTTCGCCGCCGACAGCAGCAGGGCCGCAGCCCCCGTCACCTGAGGTGCCGCCATCGAGGTGCCGTTCATCATGCCGTAGCCGACCGGCAGGGAGTAGCCCGCCTCCGGAACGGCCTGTCCTTCCAGCCAGCCGGGTATCGAGGAGATCGCAGCTCCCGGGGCGCTGACCGCGGGTGCGAGCGCACCGTCCTCGGACGGGCCGTGCGAGGAGAACCCGAACAGGCCTTGCGGTGCCTCGACCGCGGAACCGTAGTCGGCCCACCAGGTTTCCTTGCTCACCGATGCTGCGACAGCCAGCACCGAGGAGGAGACCGACGGGGAGCCTACGGTGTTGGTGCCCGCGCCCTCGTTACCGGCCGCCACCACGATCTGCACGCCGAAGAGGCTGGTCAGCTTGTTGTACAGCTGGGAGATCACGTCGGATCCGTCGTTGAGCGCCGGCAACCCGCCGATCGAGAGGTTCACCACGTCGACGCCGCGATTGATGACCAGGTCGATCATCCCTTCGGTGAGGGCCGCTTCGGTGCAGCCGCCACCCCAGGTGCAGGCCCGTGACGAGACGATCTGCGCGCCGGGAGCCACACCGTGCATCGCGCCGCCGAGCAGAGATGTGCCGGCGATGATCCCGGCGACGTGCGAGCCGTGCGCCCCCGACGACAACCCGATGTTCACATAGTTCATCACCTTCCCGACGTTGCTGCCGCCCAGTGGCGACAGGTCGACGTTGTCGCGGTAGTCCACGACGAACGGAATCCGTTCGGTGACAGCGGTCTGCGGATCCTCGGTGCCGAAGTGGCCGATCTGCCGTTGCCGGCCGTAGGGCGACATCGCCGGCGTATCGGTGAAGTCGTGGTCACCGTCGGAGTCCACCCACACCCGATGGGTCTCCGGGTCGTACAGCACGCCGAACCGGTCGTTGGTACTGCGGTTGTTGTTGAGGTCGCCACCGAAATCACTCTGGGTGGTGGTCATCTCGTAGAACAGGCCGAGCTGGAACTTTCCTTCCGGGGCCGTCCACGTGGCCCCGGCGTAGTCGAACCGGGGTCCCGCCACCGCCTTGCTCATCTTCACCCAGGTTCCGTCGCCATCCGTCACCGGATCGGTGGCCGTCACCCAGTCGACCACCTTCGGCCGACCGTCGCTGGTCTTCTGAAGGGCTGCGTGATCGAGGTCGACGCCGGTGTCGAGCACCCCGACGGTGATGCCGCGCCCGTCCCACCTATGGTTTGCCGCAACAAAATCAGTGGCCCCGATGTCATTGACCGGCAGGTACGGATTGTCGGCAGGGGTGCTCGCGTTCGGCGCCGCCGGGTGAGCGGCGCCGGCCTTGGCATCAACCGGGCTGACGGTGTTGCCCAGTTGCGGGCTCGGCACTCGGTAGGTCTTGTCGAGATCGATGGCCTTCACCACCGGGAGGGCAGCCAAGCTCTGTACCTTGCCGGTCGGGACGGTGGCCCGGACGTAGCCGATCTCCGGCTGGATCCTGCCAACTGTCCCGCCGGCTTCGGCGACGGCGGCGGACACCTCCTTGGTGCTGCCGGAGTTCGCGAGCAACATCACCGTCACGGTCTTGGCCTTGGTGGCCTGCGCCTGCTGCAACACCTGGGTGTCGTGGGCACCGAGCTTCTCCGAACTCCGGCCGGCGGGCGCCGTGGCGTCCAGCGGCTGGAAGCCCTTGTCGTCCGTGGGTGGCTGGTACGGATCGCCGGCAGCGGGCGACGTCGCAGAGAAGGTCGCCCGAGAGCCGTTGGCCGCCGGACCGCCGGTACCTGGACCGTCCGGCGCCGCGGCGGCGATGGTCGGTTGCCCGATGCCGAGGGCCGCGGCGGCCATCACCGCGGTGCCGATGACGATGAGTGAGCGGGGTCGCCGTCGTCTCATATCGCTCCTTCGGATTCCGTTGCCGGGCTCGGTCGCGGGCCCGTCCTGGAAACCTCGCAGTTGGAACAGGAACGCAGCAATGCCCAGTGACGGGCGGACGTGTGACATGGCGGCATTCCGCCATGACCCGGGACTGCAAGACGAACAGGACGGCGGCGAAGATGGCCCAGGACAGGAGGAACTCGAACGACTGGCTCGAGAAGAGTCCGCCGATGACGTCGGGAATCAGGCCGAAGACGCTGCGGGTGTTCCGCACCAGCCACACGGCAGCGAGCAAGCGGAACGGTGCAGCACCGGGTCGAACTCATGGGAGACCGGTGTTGAGCGGAAGACGCCGATGCAGGCCACGGAGGGCAGCACCTCAACGGGGCCGAAGGCGCCGGCCGTCTGGTCCGGATACTCGCGGGAGGGCGGAACCAGATGGACCGGCATGGAGGAAAGCGCATGTTCAGCCTGCCGCTGGAGGCCGCTGACCTTCATGTCGTTGGGGGGTCCTGATCAAAGGAGAAGCCCTCCGGTGCGGTGGAGCTGTTCAGAACTCCCCGCACCGGTCGAGGTGTCCGGGACGAGCCCGGCCGGACGTGCCTCGGTGACGCTGGAGATCGGTTCATCCACTCGAACGGCAACGACCTCCGCCGCATCGCCGCCGCCGCCGACCTCATCGGCACCACCGTCGACCGGTACGACGCGGCACCGACTCGGCATAACTCGTTACGACTCGGTACACGATGAGCCTGCTCCCTCTGAGCAGCGTGGATGTACACGGAAGCGGCGGGCCCAGATCGGGTACGGGCAGGACCCACCGGCCTCGTCCGATGGGGAAGACTGAGTCCATGAGAGACATCGTTTTCACGCGCAGGAGCGGCTGGATCCCGAACGTGATCCGCGAGGACGGTGAGCTGAAACTGACGCTCGGTGCCGGGGCCGACGCCAACCATGAGCCCCGTACGTTCACGTTCAGGATCGGGGAGGCCCATCTGGCAGTGATCCGGGAAGACTTGGCCAGGCACCTGCTGCTGTGGAGTGCGGTCCTTCCCCTGTGCGATGCCGCCGGAACCCGGGGCCGGCTCGACGAGAACGCTGCCGTCGCGTTCCTGGACCCGATCCTCCTCTCCGCGCCCGCGGACGTCGACGCGTTCTTCCAAGGCATCCGGTGGGACAAGGGCCGGCTCATCGCCCATGGAGCCGACATCGGTCTGCTCGAGCGCGGTCAGGTCTGCGCGGCGATGCGCGCGGCGACAGAGACGTCCGACGGGAAACGCGCTCAGGAGTACCACGCGAACCGTCGTCGCGCCGAGCGCGGACAAGTACTCGGTCCACTCGACGCCGCGATCCTGATGTACACGGGCCAGTACCTGCACGGCGCGACGGTTCCCCGGCGAGCGCCCGACGCCGTCGACCCCGCGCTGCTGCCCGAGGTCATGCGGGTGATCGCCGCCGCGGAGCAGGCGTGCGCCGGGATGCGGATCGGCCGCGATCCGCGACGCGGAAAGCGCGCCACGGACAAGGGCGACTGGAATCGGATGGCGACGACGGCAGAGACGGCCGTGCGCCGCGCACGCCCTGAGCTCGTCGATGACGCGGTGCGTACCGTGAGCTTCCTGGTGTGCTCGGAGGCCGCGGACCGTTCCAGGAACACGCCCATGGAGGATGACGAGGGGGCTGCCGGCAACCCCGCCGCCTTCGGTGAGAGTGCGCGGAGGACGATCCTGTCGTTCACCGACGACAAGGGCGTCGAGAAGAAGTGGCTCCCGGACAATCCCCGCACCGCCAACGCGGAGTTCTGGGAGTTCGTCGGCGATCGCTCTGCCGCGGACAACGAAGTGTTCACCATCGAGGACGAGGAGATGGGTGAAGGGATCCAGCTCCACTTCTACGCGGACTCCATCGCCCGGATCACGACGGTGCACGAGGGGGAAGGCGGGTCGGATCCGGAGTACCGGGTCGAGTACAGCCTGGTCGACGGAATCAGCGCGTACCGGACCCTGGTGGGCGCCTTCGTCCGCGGCGGCTGCGCCGCACTCGAACAACACGGCTCCTGGATACCGGATGCCGCTGAGTTCGAGCGCACACGCCGGCGGCGCGACACCGCGTGAGGGCTGTCCCGCAAGAGCCCGCGTGCCCTGCATGGCCCAAACGAGAGGCCCTGGGGGGACAGCCGTCAGGACCTGTCCGGGCGATCAAGGTGCTGGCGGGTGGCCGAGACATGACGGGACTCCGGATGGTCGCTTCAGCTTGAGGACATGGCTGGCACACGACGTCGTGTGCGAGGGTTGCGCGTATGGATTGGCAGTCTGAGAGCCCGGAACTCTGGAGGTTCCTTGAGGCCCTGCACCACGGCGACATCATGTCCGGCACCGTTGCGGCGATCGAACCGTTCGGTGTCTTCGTGGCCCTGGACGACGGGCCTGACCATCCCACCCTGCCCGGTGTCGGGTTCCTCGGGATCCCCGAACTGTCCTGGCGGCGCTTCGACGATCCCGCCGACGTTGTTCAGGCAGGGCAGGCGTCTCGTGCGAGTTCATCGGGTTCGACACCCACAACGCCGAGGCCAGACTGTCCTTGAAGGCACTGGAGCCCGACCCCCTATGCGCTTTCGCCGAACGCACAGTGGTGGGCCAGGAATTCCGCGGGACGGTTGAGCAGGTGCTTCCCATCGGCGTCCTCGTCGGCCTCGGGGACGGGGTCTTCGGGCTGGTCCCCTTCAGAGAGATCGACGGCAGCCCTGCGGCGATTCCGGCAGAAGACTTCGAGGTCGGGGAGGACATTGCCGTCATCGTCGCGGAAATCGAGCTGCCAACCCGCCGGGTGTTCCTCTCCAGGCCGAAGAGCGGCCGGTACGCAGGAGTCGTGCTGCCCCCGTGACGGCCGCCGTACCCGAAGGGTTGAGGTGAGCACACTCAAGCCCGCAGGAGTCGCCACCACCCGATAGGACAAATACGGCTACGCCTTCGTCGGCACCGCCACCGCCACCGCAGCAGCGCTCGCCATCCGGCTCCGCACCTGATCACCCGGACAGGTCCGGGTCCCGGCGGGAGCCCGCGCACGCGCCGTCGGAAGGACCTGCGAAAGAGCGGATGCCGAAGTCCGCGCACTGGCCGACGCGGCCGGCCGGCCCGGCCGCATCGCTCACCGGGGACCCGGCTGGGCGCTTCCTTCCGGTTCTGGGCCGACACCGGGTACAACGCCCCACGGACTCGCACTGCCCTCGGCCTGGAGGCCGTCGAAGCCCCGCCAGGAGCCGCCGGCGGCAGAGCGTGGGTGGACGCGGCCCGACGGTCGCGGCCGGTCGAAGACGCACGTCATCCGACCGCGACGGGCTGCCCGGTCACGGGTGGAGCCGCGTCGTCGTACCCCGGTAGGCAGCCGGGTCCGGAAAGCGCACCTCGACCTCAAGCGGGCGCGGCGGCGTGGTCCTCGTCGTGGAACGCGACCCTGGACACCTCGCGATCTTCACAGTCGTGCACCCCGCCCGGCAACGGTCTCCGCAGTGCTGAATCTGCCGTCGAAACCCGTGGACCTTTCGATTGGCTCACCGGATCGACCGCCTCCCGAACCGACGAACATTGGCTCTGTCCGTTCTCCCGGACAGAGCCAATCACCCCGTACGCCGCCGAGTTCTGCGACCGCCCTGTCACTTCGACGCCCAGGTCCCGACCGAACCCGCCCCTGCCACCGACACGGACCCCCTCGTCGCCCTCGGTGTCCTCGTCCGTGCTGGCCGCCCGGCACACTCCACAGCGTGTCGTCTGATCAGCCGCGCCCCGGCAGGAAACTGTGGGGGCATGACGACAGAGCTCGGACTTCCTGAAGACATCCAGGCCTGCCTCTTCGACCTCGACGGGGTGGTCACCAGGACGGCGGTGGTGCACGCCGCCGCATGGAAGGCGACATTCGACGCCTTCCTGCGCGAGCGGGACGGAGCGGGCTTCCGCCCCTTCACCGACTCCGACTACGATCAGTACGTCGACGGCCGCCCCCGAGCCGACGGCGTCCGCTCCTTCCTCACCTCCCGCGGCATCGAGTTGCCCGAGGGCACCCCCGACGATCCGCCGGACACGCAGAGTGTCAACGGCATCGGCAACCGCAAGAACGAACTCCTCCTGGAGAAGATCCGCACCGACGGCGTGCAGCCGTACGAGGGCACGCTGCGCTACATCGACGCGGTCCGCGCCGCCGGACTCGCCACCGCGATCGTCTCCTCCAGCGCCAACACCCGCGACGTACTGCACTCCATCGACGCCGAGCGGCTGTTCGACGTACGGATCGACGGCGTGGTGGCCAGGGAACGGAAACTGCCGGGCAAACCACACCCCGACACCTTCCTGGCCGCCGCCCGCGACCTCGGCGTCGAGCCGTCCCGCGCCGCCGTGTTCGAGGACGCGCTGTCCGGCATGGACGCGGGCCGATCCGGGCACTTCGGCTTCGTCGTCGGCGTCGACCGCGTCGGGCAGACCGACGCCCTCTACGCCCACGGCGCCGACCGTGTCGTCAAGGACCTCGCCGAACTCGGAGGCCACTCATGATCACCAACGGGACGTACACCGTGGAGCCCTGGCGCTTGCGTGAGACGGCGCTCGACCTCGACCTCCTGGCGCAGAGCGAGTCCGTCTTCGCCCTGTCCAACGGGCATGTCGGCTGGCGCGGCAACCTTGACGAGGGCGAACCGCACGGCCTGCCCGGCAGCTACCTCAACGGCGTGTACGAACTGCACCCGTTGCCCTACGCCGAAGCGGGCTACGGCTACCCCGAGTCGGGCCAGACCGTCATCAACGTCACCAACGGCAAGCTGCTGCGGCTGCTGGTCGACGACGAGCCCTTCGACCTGCGCTACGGGCGGCTCGGCAAGCACGAACGCACCCTGGACTTCAGGCGCGGCGTGCTGGAGCGGAGCTGCGAATGGACCTCCCCGGCCGGTACGACCGTCCGGGTGCGTTCCACTCGCCTGGTCTCCCTCGCCCAGCGCGCCATCGCCGCTGTGGAGTACGAGGTCGAGGCCGTCGACAGCCGGACCAGGGTGGTCATCCAGTCGGAGCTCGTCACCAACGAGAGTCTGCCCTCCTCCGACGGCGACCCGCGGACCGCCAAGGCGCTGCAGTCCCCACTGGAGCCGGAGGAGAACCAGGCCATCGGGTCGCGGCTGCGCCTGGTCCACCGCACCCGGCGCAGCGGTCTCAGGGTCGCAGTGGCCGCCGACCACGTCGTGGACGCCCCCGGGAAGATCACCATCAGCAGCGAGAGCAACACGGACGTCGCCCGCCTGACCATCACATCTGTCCTGGACCCGGGACAGAGGCTGCGGGTGCAGAAGACCGTCGCCCACGGCTGGTCGGGCATCCGCTCCCGGCCCGCGATGAGCGACCAGGTCGAGGCCGCGCTGGCCGCCGCCGCACATGGCGGCTGGGACGAACTGGTGGCCCAGCAACGGGCTTACCTCGACGACTTCTGGGCCCGCGCCGACGTCGAGGTGCACGGCGACGAGGAGATCCAGCAGGCCGTCCGCTTCGCCCTGTTCCATGTGCTGCAGGCCGGCGCCCGCGCCGAACAGCGTGCGATTCCGGCCAAGGGGCTGACGGGTTCCGGATACGACGGCCATGCCTTCTGGGACACCGAGATGTTCGTGCTGCCCCTCCTCACCTACACCGCGCCCAAGGCGGTCGCCGAGGCGCTGCGTTGGCGGCAGGCCACTTTGCCCGCCGCCCGGGACCGCGCCACCCAGCTCGGGCTGCGCGGCGCCGCGTTCCCGTGGCGGACCATCGACGGCTCGGAGGGCTCCGCGTACTGGCCGGCCGGCACCGCCGCCTTCCACGTGGCCGCCGACATCGCGCACGCCGCGGTGCGTTACACGGCAGTGACGGGCGACACCGGCTTCGAACGCGAGACCGCCCTGGAACTCCTGGTGGAGACGGCCCGGCTGTGGCGCTCGCTGGGTCATCACGACCTCCACGGCGTGTTCCACATCGACGGCATCACGGGGCCGGACGAGTACAGCGCCGTCGTCGACGACAACACGTACACCAACCTCATGGCCCGCTCCAACCTCCTAGCCGCGGCCGACGTGTGCGAACGCCACCCGGAGGAGGCAGCCCGGCTGGGCGTGGACGAGGAGGAGAGCGCCGCCTGGAGAGATGCCGCCGATGCCGTGCACATCCCCTACAACGAGGAGATCGGCGTCCACGAACAGCACGCCGGCTTCACCCACCACCAGCGCTGGGATTTCGCGGGCACGGGCGCCGACCAGTATCCGCTGATGCTGCATTTCCCCTACTTCGACATCTACCGCAAGCAGGTGGTCAAGCAGTCCGACCTCGTGCTGGCCATGTACACCTGCGGCAACTGGTTCGACGCCCACTGCGACGACGACCAGATGGCGGCGAACTTCGCCTACTACGAGCCGCTGACCGTACGGGACTCCTCCCTGTCCGCGTGCTGCCAGGCTGTCGTCGCCGCCCAGACCGGACATCTGCGGCTGGCCTACGACTACGCCACCGAGGCCGCCCTGATGGACCTGGCCGACTTGGAGCACAACACCCGCGACGGACTGCACATCGCCTCGCTGGCCGGTACGTGGATGGCGCTGGTCGCCGGATTCGGCGGCACCCGCCGGGACGGCGACAGCCTGCGCTTCGCGCCCCGCCTGCCCGAGAAGTTCAGCCGCCTCGCCTTCCGGCTCCAGTTCCGCGGCCGGTGCCTGCAGGTGGAGATCGGTCCCGACAAGGCGACGTACGCGCTGCTGTTCGGAGACCCTCTGACGATCCACCACCACGGGACGGAGGCTCACGTGAACGGGGAGGGGCCCGTCACCCTCGCCATCTCCGCGCCGAAGCGGCGGCCCACCCCGGAACAACCACCGCACCGCCGTCCGGGCGCCGCCGACCGGTGAGGCCCGGAGCAGGGATGAGACGGCGTGACTGAGCGAGCTCCGCTCTGTGTATCGGGGCACCCCCCCGAGCGTGTCTCTTCGAATGGTTGGTCAGTTGATCGGATGTGTCCGTCCGGTTAGTGATCACTGATGCGATGTGGGGACGGGATCGAGCCGCTGATACCGGCCGATCCGGTCCCCGGCCGGCGATGGGCCGACCAGCGCCGCACCTTGGAAGCCAACACTTGAACCGGGCTCGGACATGGGCGGAGCCTAGCCCGAGTGCCTCCCGGGCGCAGCGGACATGCACTCCACCAGGCACCGCTTCTGTTCGGTGGTGGGCACGCATCCCTCGCCGTTGGGCTTCGG
Source organism: Streptomyces sp. NPDC002809 (assembly GCF_040295435.1). Classification (NCBI taxonomy): domain Bacteria; kingdom Bacillati; phylum Actinomycetota; class Actinomycetes; order Kitasatosporales; family Streptomycetaceae; genus Streptomyces; species Streptomyces sp. NPDC002809. The sequence goes on along the minus strand of NZ_JBEOVJ010000017.1, from coordinate 4,634 downwards.
GACCGAACGAGAGAAGATCACGTATGGGCCCCGCCTGCCCCGCCTGCGCCGGAAGCTCGCCCAGATCCCCTTCAGCCCTCTTCGCAGCCACTCCTTCGGCGAGGAGAAGCATCGCTTCCAGCTCGGGCGAACCGTCAGCCCGGCGACGCTCGACGCCTTCGAGACGGACCACGGAGTCGTGCTTCCTGCCCCCTACCGCGACTTCCTGACGTTCCTTGGCGCGACCGGGGCTTCCCCGTTCTACGGACTCCTGCCCCTGAGCCGGTGCGAGCTGTTCACGATGGACCCGAAAGGGGCCGAGGATGGGGCCCCGCGGGGCTTCACCACGGTCGAGGATCGTGCACGTCCAGGCGACAGGTTCCTGCACATCATCGAAGCAGGATGCAGCGACGTGGTTCTGCTGGGAGTCACGGGACCGCTGACCGGCCGTATCGTCACGGGCAACTCCGATGGCTTCCGAGGCCCCGACCTCTCGTCGGCCCCCGACTTCATCGCCTGGTATGAACTCTGGCTGGACGAGATGGCGGCAGGTCACGACAGCCGGGCGCTCGAACTGACCTCGCCCGCCAGCCGCAGCGCTGAAAGAGGCGCGCGTCCCACCTCATAGCAGCTCCGGACGGCATCCGAGGACATCGGTCCTCACTGACATTGATCAAGAAGATCGTGCGTCAGTGACTCCCAAAACCATCTTGGAACGACATCCATGACGACTGACGGCTTCATAGCCACGAGGAGGCCGTTGCAACCTGCCAGTGGTCAATGGCCAGCGCAGAACAGCGTCCACAACCTGGCGTGGCACATCGCCCGTCGGCCCGGTGGGCTGGTCGCTCTCGCGATTCAGTACGGACATCTGCGCACTTCGGTGTCCGCCGGCTACGCCGCGCGCAGCCGGGACGGCATTCACGACCTCCTCGACGTGGAGACGGCCCGCGCGACCATCGACACCGTCCCCGACCTGAAATGCCGATCTCAAAGACGGCATCGGGATCTCCGGTCCCCGCGCTGCCCGCAGAGCGATCAAGGCCGCCGCCACCGTTCCGCAGTACACCGGCAACATCGTCACCGCCCGGCAGGCCCGCCGGATCCGCGCCAATCCTCAACTGGCCGTCTACGACAATCCCAACACGCTGCTGATGTGTGTCTACAAGCGCGACAAGGCCCTGCGCCACCGCGGCATCAAGGACACCCCCAGTCTCGATCGGTGCGTCCCCACCTGCGCGAACATCGCCCGCACCGATCGGCACGCCGCCGGTCTGCGCCGCCGCGCCACCGTTCTTGATCAGCGGGCTGCCCAGGTCCCCGGCCCGCTGGGCGAGCGGCTGCGCAGCAACGCCAGGCATCTACTCGACCTTGCCGACGCCCACCGCCACACCCGCATCACAGTCCAGGACGGCACCGCATGAGCCCGGCACCCGACGAACGCGACCGTATCCGCGCGGCCGTGCACCGCATCCTGCAGGGCACACCGCAGCACTCCAGTGGTGCGGTGACGATCGTCGCCCTGGCCGAAGAAGCCGGCGTCCCCCGCAATGCGCTGACCCAGCGCCACCCCGACCTCAAAAACGACTTCTACGCACAGGTCAGGGCCCGCGGACAGACCCCGGACTCCGAGATCCGCCTGCGCAAGCAGATCGTCAAGCTGAAGGAACTCCGCGCGAAGGACGCCAAGGAGCTGTCGCAGCTGCAGACCGATATCGATCACCTCGTCCGCGCCGTCAACCAACTGACCCTGGAGAACCGGCAACTGCGCGGTGCGCTGTCGCAGCCCAGCTCCCCGGTCAGAGCACTGCCGACGCAGCCGCGGCCCAATCGGATCCCGTGAACCGCGCTCAGGGGCCCAGCCGGCCGTGGGAAACATCGGTACAGCCGTTGGCAAGAACCCTCAACTTCCTGGGCCGATACAGCTTCAACGCCTCCATGCCGTGCGAGGGCCTGCATCCGCTGCGTGACCCGGACGCGGTCGAGCTCGACGATGACGAAGACGGCGCGGAGGAGTGGAGCCCTCAACCAGGCCAGTCCGATCAGCCTTGTAGGGAGCGTGTCCATTCCTGCGCCCTCGGGGCCGGCCCGTCTATCGCGAACGCCTCAGTGCCACGTCCCGCAGCGGCCCTGAGTTGGCATCAGTCGAGGGCGTGGCTGCGGCCGGTCTGCAGGATCTCGTCGGAGAGCTCGGGCTCGACGTGGCCTACGGCGCGGGCGAGCATCAGCGCGCCGACCATTTCGCTGAGCAGGCGGATGGCCCTGTGGCGGGCCTCGGCCGGGTCGAGCTCGTGGCCCTTCTCCTCGGCTTCGTGCAGGAACTCGGCGGCGAAGCCGGTGAGGTAACCCTCGACGCCTTCGGCGTACGCGCTCTGCACGGCTTCGCTGTGCCGTCCGGCGTCGGTGACCAGGGAGGCGGAGGGACAGCCGCCGTCCGGGGCGTCACGGTGCGCGGTGGACAGATACCCGGCCACGACCCGCTCCAGCGGAGAGCCGGCCTCGTCCGGACCGTCCTCGATCGTCCGGGCCAGGCCCCCGAGCGAGGCGGCAAAGGAGGCGCCGCACACCTCCACGGCCAGGTCGTTCTTGGAGGCGAAGTGGTTGTAGAAGCCGCCGTGGGTGAGTCCGGCTTCCTTCATCAACTCGGCGATGCCGACCGCGTCGATGCCCTGCGAGCGAAACATGCGGCTCGCCGCTTCGAGGATGTTCTGCCGGTTGCGGGCCTTGTCCTCCTTGGTGATCCGCGGCATGGCCGTCCTTTCGCGTCGCTCCCGAATTGACATTTTTAATGACGCCTCTCATCATAGCAGGAGTTCCAATGATGACCATCATCAATAGTTCGTGGAAGGGGAGCGCCATGCGCGCCATCGCCTACGACCAGCACGGAGAAGCCAGGCAGGTACTACGCCTGAGCGAGCAGCCGGCCTCTGCTGCGCCCCCGGCCGGGCAGGTGCAGGTGCGGGTGCTGTCCCGGCCGATCCACCCCGGCGACCTGGCGGGAGTGGAGGGCCTTCCGGGTGGGCCGCGGCAGCGGTTCGCCACGCCACGGATTCCCGGCGTGGAGGGAATGGGCGTCATCGAGACCGTCGGCGAGGGTGTGCAGGATCTGCGGCCCGGTCAGCGGGTGGCGTTCTTCCCGGTGCCGGGCGCGTGGAGCGAACTCGTCACGGCGCCGACCGATCTTGTGGTGCCGGTGCCCGAGGACCTCAGCGACGAGACCGCGGCTTTGATGCTGGTCAACCCGCTGACCCTGCTCTCCTTGCTGCGGGCGGTCGAGGACGCCCAGCACGGCCAGGCCGGTCCGGTGGTGCAGACGGCCGCCGGTTCGTCGGTGGGAAGGCTGGTCAGCGCCGCAGCACTCAGGCACGGCATCCCGCTGGTCAACCTGGTACGCAGCGCCACGGGGGCGCAGACCTTGCGGCAGCGCTTCCCCGGACTGCCGACCATCTCGACGGCCGACGCGGACTGGCGCACTCAGGTCCAGGACACGACCGGCGGCCGGGGTGCCCAGGTCGTACTGGACGCGGTGGGCGGATCCCTGACCGGTGAAGTGGCCGGGCTGCTCACCGACGGCGGCACGCTGATCACCTACGGACAGCTCGGTTCCGGCAGCACGCCGCTGGAATCGCTCGCGCTGACCCCGCGGGCCCTGACCGTGCGGGGCGCGTCCATCGACCAGTGGATGGCCGCCCGCACGCCTGAGGAACGGGCCGAGGACGTCGCCTTCGCCGCCCGTCTGGCCGCGACCGCCCCGGAACTCTTCGAGGTCGCCGCCAGCTACGACCTCGCCGACTTCGCGAAGGCCATCGACCATGTCCGCCGCCCCGGCAAGAGCGGAACCGTCCTGCTCACCAGCCCCGCACCCTGAACCCCACGAAGGGCACCACCATGAAGATCGGAACCCTCGGCGCCGGAACCGTCGCCCAGGCCATCGCCCGCCACGCCGTGGCCCACGGCCACCAGGTCGTACTGAGCAACAGCCGCGGCCCCGCCTCCCTGGCCGGCCTCGCCGACGAACTCGGACCGCTCGCCCACGCCTGCACCCCGGAGGAAGCCGCCGCGGCGGAACTCGTCGTGCTCGCAGTCGGCTGGCCCCGGATCCCGGACGCGGTAGCCGGCCTGCCACCCTTCGACGGGCGCATCGTCATCGACGCCACCAACCAGTTCGCCTCCCCGCCCCCGCACACGAAGATCGCCGACCTGGGCGAGCTGACCGGCAGCGAACACGTCGCCTCACTGCTGCCCGGAGCCCGCGTCGTCAAGGCGTTCAACACCCTCTACGGCCAGTACATCGCCGCCGACCCGCGCCACCGGGCCGGACGCCAGGTGCTGTTCCTCGCCGGTGACGACGCCGACGCCAAGACCACCGTCATGGACCTCACCGCCGCCTTCGGCTTCGCCCCCGTCGACCTCGGCTCCTTGCGCGAGGGCGGACGCCTCATGCAGCTCGGCGGCCCACTCTCCGGCCTCCACGCCCTCAAACAGGACTGAGCCGGGCCCTCGCCCATTCCTCGCTCTCCTCCTCATCCCCCCTCAGCACAAGGAAGTCGCTCATGACCACTCAGCCCCTGCTGCAGCCCGTCCGCCTCGGCGCGCTGGAGCTCCCCAACAGTGTCGTCATGGCCCCCATGACCCGCGCCCGCGCTCAGAACGCC